>JAIOTD010000026.1 GCA_021107205.1 archaeon
GGAGACATTAACTTTAATAAATTTAGTAAAGAATAATATAATGTATATTGTGCCGATTTTTTAGGGGTTTTTCCCCTTTTATCTGGATTGTAAATTCTATCTTTAATAATTTCTAGATAATTATCGCAGAAAACATTCCAAAAAAATTGTTCTGCTTTTCTTTTTGCTTCTCCTGTTGCATATTTACTAAATGAATCATGATATTCTTTTACCATTTTATTTAACTTTAATAGTAGCCAAGAATCTATTTTTTCTATTTTAGATTTTTTAGGTTTGAAATCTTTTAAATTTGAGATTGTAAATTTAGAAGCATTCCATAATTTAACTAAGAATTTTTTTCCAGTTACTAAATCTTTTTCTTGAAATGCTAAATCTTCACCAAAAGTTGCTGTTCCAACCCAATATCTTAGAATGTCTATACTATATTTATCTAATAGTTCATGAGTCCAAATTACATTTCCTTTTGATTTATGCATTCCTCTTCCTTTAAAATCAAGAACAAATGTTCCTAGAGCAATATCTTTCCAAGGAATAGAATCAAAATGATAATATGATTTTAAGATTGTATAAAATGCCCAAGTTCTAATTATATCATGAGCTTGAACTCTTAATGACATTGGAAATAATTTTTTGTATTGTTTTGGATTTTTTAACCATTGAGAAGATATTTGAGGAGTCATACTAGAAGTCATCCAAGTATCAAAAACATCTTTTTCAGGAATAAACTCTTTAGAACCACAACTACATTGTTTTTTTGGTTTATCTGATTCTGGATCTATTGGTAAATCTTTTTTATCTGGTAATATTGGTTTTGAACATTTTTTACAATACCAAACAGGAATTGGAACTCCATAGAATCTTTGTCTTGAAATACACCAATCCCATCCAAGATTTTTTATCCAGTCTTCATATCTTGTTTTGTAAAAAGAAGGATACCAATTTATTTTTCTCCCTTGTTTAATTAATTCTGATTTGTAATCTAATGTTTTGATGAACCATTGTTTTGTTATTATGAATTCAATAGGAGTAGAACAACGCCAACAAGTTCCTACATTTTGTTCTAAATCTTCTTGTTTTTTTATTCTTCCTTGTTGTTTTAATTCTTCTATTATTTTTTTCCTTGCTTCATTTAATGTTAAACCATCATAACCTGAAGAATTTTTTAATTTTCCATCTTTAGTTACTGTTTCTTTTAATGGGAGTTTATGTTTTTTCCACCATTCTATATCTGTTGTATCTCCAAATGTACATATCATAACAATTCCTGTTCCAAATTCAGGATTTGCTTTTTCATCTTTCATAATTGGAACTTTTTGATTGAATATTGGAACTGTAGCTTCTTTTCCTATTAAATTTGTATATCTTTTATCTTTAGGATTAACAAAAATTCCCACACAAGCTGATAAAAATTCAGGTCTTGTAGTTGCAATTGTTATTTTTTCTTTTCCTATATCAAAATCAACATAATTTAGAACTGTATTTCTTTTTAGATCTTCAACTTCTGCTTGAGCTAAAGCTGTTTGATGTTTTGTACACCAAATTGTTGGTTCTTTTGCTTGATAAGCTAAGCTTTTTTTGTATAAATCAATGAAAGACATTTGAGATATTTTTTGAGCTTCAGAACTTATTGTAGTGTAACTTAAAGACCAATCATAAGAATGTCCTAATGCTTTGAAAAATTTATTTGAATAATCCTTTTCTATTTTTTGAGATTCTTTTAAACATAATTCTCTGAATTCTTTCTTTGTTGTATTTTCTTTGGATATGTTTAGTTTTTCTTCTACATATTTTTCAGTAGGTAAACCATTATCATCGAAACAAGGAGCAAAATAAACATTAAATCCATTCATTCTTTTGTATCTAGCAATAATTTCGAATTGAGTATAGTGTAATGAATGTCCAATATGTAAATGACCTGCAGAAGCATATGGCGGAGGAACATCTATTGAGTAAATAGGCTTTTTACTTTTAGGATCAAATTTGTAAATATTATTTTTATCCCAAAACTCTTGCCATTTCTTTTCTGTTTTATTAAAATCATAATCTTTTGGTAAATCCATAGAATTAAATGAATAAGCTTGATTTTTAAACTTTTTTGATTATACTATTATTATGGATCCTGAGAAAGCTAAAGATATAAGTTGGTTGGATGGAATTCCTGAAGAAACTTTAATTTTTTTAATTGGTAGACAAATAAAACATACAAATTGAGGATTTTGTTATTCTCATAGGGTTTATCTTGAAAAAGAGAGTGTTTTAGTCTATAAGTGGGATAGATTATTTGGAATAAGACAAGAATTCTTTTTTGGATAAGAAAAACAATCAAGATGGTATTTAGGTAATAGATTTAGTTTTCTTGAATATATTCAGATAGCTTATGATAATGGTAGATTTCCAAATGATAAAGATTTAATGAATAGTAATTTGACTGAAGCAACAAAAAGAAAATATAAAGATGCTTTAATGAAAATTGTAGATTATAAAGATAATCTTTAGGTATCTGTTCGATAGTTCAGTAATCTATATTCATCATCATCAGGGTCCCATAAACGAACTTCATATTTTCCTCCATTTATAGGTATTATATCAAGAGTAAGATTATAACCCCAAATAATTGGATATTCAAACCATATTACATTTGAAATCTTATTAGTAATTCTCATTCCTTCTTTTAAGGATGAACAAAGTCCTATCTTCTGTAAAGCTCCAGCAATATCATCTAAAGATTTAATTTCATTTTTACCAAACAAACCTAATAATCTCTTTTTAAATCCCCTAATGTTTTTCTTATATATTGTTTGTTCATCTTCTAATTGTGTTTTACCAAATGTATAAAATAATTCCTTAAAGAGGTCCATTTATTTTTAAAAGATAATAAAACTTATAAATTCTTCTTTAATGATAAATAAAATTCAATATGATACTTTTTATAGATTAATTAAAGAAAAAAAATAATTAATAACGATCTAACATTTTCTGTCTTAGTTTTGGAGAATAAGAGACAGGATCGATAGCAAAACCATCTTTTGCAGCTATAGTTTGGATTTTAGTTAATCTTTGAATTTCTCTTGCTTCATAAGTTGGTTGAGCACTTAACATTTGTTTTCCAAAATGAGTTATTATTGTTAATTGAGGTTTAACATCATTTACTATTTTTACAACATCCTCTGAGTTTAAATTGTGTTCATCTTTAGAATTAAAAGGTTTTACAGTATTAGCAATTAAGATATTTGAATCTAAATATTCTTCTTTTAAACCTGAGAAATAAGATGTATCTCCTGTATATGTTAAAATGAATTTATCTGTGAATATTTTGAAACCTATTCCATATTCTGCTGAATGTTTGGTTTTTAATCCTTGAATTTTAATTGTTCCTAAATTAATTCTTTCTCCAACTTTTAGAGAATTTATTTTTTCTAAATATGTTGTGTGCTTTCTTGTTAAGATTGGTTTATCAAAATTAGATCCATAAATTGTTGCCTCATCTCCGATTAAAATGCCTCTTTTATCTAATCCAGAATAGGTCATTGCTTCTATTAATGCATTCATATCATTACAATGTGTTAAATGATTGTGAGAAACTAAGATTAAATCTGTATGTTTTAGGTTAATTCCATAATCTTTTGCTCTTGTTAATGTTCCAGGACCTGGATCTATATGAATTTGAAATCCATCTAGCTTTAGAATAATACCTGCAGAAGATCTTAGCTGAGATTGCATTGCATCAGAACCCGCAGTACCTAAAAAATATATTTGTGAATCCATGGATATTTCTTAGTAATTTACATATTTTAATATTTAGATAATGGAAGAATTATATTGCAAAACATTTATAAATTTAGTAAAGTGGTGAATTCTTAAGGGCCTGTGGCTTAGCCTGGCTAGAGCACTCGAAAGAGCTTTTTAGCTTTTAGTGAAACTGATAGCTTAGGTTAGAGATCGAGAGGTCGGGAGTTCAAATCTCCCCAGGCCCATTTATTTATTTGAAAAAGAATTCTTAGTTATATTGGTTAGCCATTTCCAATGTAAAATTATGTGTATTAAAGCAATTAAAACCATAATTATCCCTGCCCATTTATGTATAATAGACCAAGAATGTTTTATTCCTCCTGTAAGAAAAAAGAACATTATCAATCCTGTTAGGGCTGTAATTATAAAAACTAAAAGTAATATTACGTCTATTATATAATGCAATTTTGCTTTATTCATTTGTTTATATCAAAATCCTTTTATATTTAATAATTTACTTTTTTATAAATGAGAGAATTTATTTATTATTCAAAATTTTAAAATAAAAAAATTATATATGAGTTATAGTTACTATATAATATGGAAAAAACAACAATACAAATAAACATTGAAACTTTAGAGAGATTGAAGATATTAAGATTGCTTTAGAAAATGTAAAAAAAGGAAAAGTAAAGTCTATAGAGCAAATTGCAAAAGAATTTGAGGTAGTTTTGGAATAAAAATAAAATAGGAATGTTTATATATAATGGAACGTTTGAGTTCCATATGGAACAAAAAGATTACAAATTAGAAATAATAAATGAACTTCTAAAAGAAGAAAATCATATTAGAGGTATTGCAAAAAACCTTAAGATAAATCATATGAACATTCTAAGAAAAATAAATGAATTATCAAAAGAGAACGTTGTAGATTATAAAGAAAAAGGAAAAAATAAAACATATTTTCTAAA
>JAIOTD010000071.1 GCA_021107205.1 archaeon
CTTCCTTCAACTTCTAAAATATTAAGATAGTAAATTTTTCTTGTTCTTAATCTTCTTTTAACGGCAGATCTTATTGGAGGTAATTGTTCAATATTTCCAGTAAATTTGATAACTACTTTCTGTATATCTTCTAAACTAGCTTCTTTATGTAAATGCATTAACCCAATATATTCTTTTCCTGATTTTAATAATACTTGAACAACTCTTGTACCTCTTCCAAAAGCAATTGGTAAAACTCCTGTCACATTAGGATCTAAAGTTCCAGAATGTCCCGCTTTTTTTAAACCAAATATTTTTTTTACATAATCAGTAACCTGATGAGAAGTAGGTCCTGCAGGTTTGTTTAAATTTACAATTCCTAATTCTAATAATTCCTTAATATCTCTTTTTTCAGGTTCAACACCATATCTAGAATCAGTTTGAATATCTTTTTTAACAAGAACTTTTCTTTTAATATTTTCAAAAGGCAATTTTTCCATAAATGAAATAGAAATAACATATTTAATAAACTTTTCAAATAATTAATTTAGAATGTTTTCTACAAAAAGATCAAGAATTGAGATATTTGCAAATTTTATAAGATTAAATAGATTATTCTCAGAATATAGTGAATCTAAGATAGATTATTCTCCAAATATTATAATAAGCCCTGTAGATGCAACAGTAAAACATATTGGAGAAATAAAAAATAATAAGGTGATATCCAAATCAGGGAGAGAAATTAATCTTGAAGATGTTCTTGGATCAAAAAAATTTGATGGATTCTACTTGAATTTATATTTAAATCCATATAATAGACATTTTTGGGTTACACCATATGTTGTAGAGTTTATATCAACAAAATTAAACAATGGAGAAGGAATACCTCTATTTCTTGGATTAGAATCTTTTCCATTTTTTAGACATAGAAACATATTTGAAAGAGCAATAAAGAAAAATGCATCTATAGGATCTGTTCTAATGACTAAAAATTTCCCAATAGCAATGATTGCAATAGGTTCACTTAATGTAAATGGAATTCATGCAATTTATGATGAAAATTATAATTATAATAAAGGAGAACATTGCGGTTATTTCTCAATTGGTTCAACAATGCTTTTATGTTTTCCAGATTATGATTTAGAAACTTTAGTAAAAGAAAAAGATAAAGTGAAAATAGGTCAACCAATAATAAGAATAAAATAATTATTTTTTATCAGTATTACCTTTAACGATAGTTTGTTTTAATATTTTAGCAGCACCTTTATCAGGAATAGCTTGTTTTATTTTTTGGTGTTTAAGTTTAACTTCCTTATGAGTTAAAACTTCTTTTTTCTCTTTCTTTTCTTCCTCTTTTTTATCTTCTTCTGTTTTTTCTTCTTTAGGCTTCTCTTCTTTTTTACTTTTCAAATCTCCAACTTTACCCAATAAACCTTTTTTCTTAGGTTCTTCTTTTTTAACCTCTTCAGGAGCATCAATTAATTCCACTTTCACAAAATCAACATCTTTATCTTTTATTTTCTCTTTATCATAAATAAATTTAACTTTAACTCTAACAGGAGGATTCTTTCTTCCATGACTCCACATTAATAAATTAAGATACTTACCAATTTTAACATTATCATTCTTAGAATGTTTCTTAACATATTCCCTTATAGCTCTAATAGCTTTCTGAGCTCTTTTATATCTTGGAACCTTTAGATAAGTTTTCCTTAAATTGATTGTATGAATTCTTTCTTCCACCATTTTTATGCTTTAGTTTTAGTTCTTCTCCAAGATCTTTTTACAGTTGTATGTCTACCGGGATGAACTTTTCTATTCTTACCATAAATCTTAGGAACAGTCCAAAAAGGAGCCCATCTAGTTTGCCTTCCTTTCTTTGCTAATCTTATTTTTTTTGCAGTTGGCTTATTTTTTGTCATTTTCTTACAATTCTATAACTTTTTTTGCTTGGTGAAATTTGTCTTAACATACTTTTAAACTCTTCATCATTTAATTTATTTTTTAACTGACCTGAGTCAATAATTTGATTTAATATTGCAACAATCTGTAGTGCTTTTTCACTATCAACAGATTTTATGTTGCCTAATCTTAATATTGCCTCTTTGCTTAAATGATCTTTTGCTTTATTTTCAAGCTCTTTAATCTGTTTTTGAATCTCAGCGTCTTCTAAATTTTTTTGGTTAATATCCATTTACCTAATTTTATCCAAAAGACTTTTTCCTTTTGGAGTTATTTTTCTACCTTTTCTTTGAGCTTTTTCTTCTTTCTTAATTAATTCAGCGGTCTCTAATTGCTGTAATATTGTTCTTATTATTTTTCCACTGCCTTCATAGAATCTTTCAGGTTTAGCCCCTCTATCTTTCTTACCACCATATTTGACTTTTAATTTATTAGTCCCTATAGTTCCTTTTAGGTAAACCTGTCTGAGAATTGATGCCGCTCTTTTATACCACCAATCTGGTTCTTGAGGCGGTCTTTCCCTACCAGCACTTGTCTTAACATACATTGCCCATTCAGGCATCTTTATTACCTTTTTAAGTTCCTCAGCTGCTTTGTTGATTAATTCGCTTGGATTTTTATCAAATAACGTTGCCATAGGCTTATTTCAGAAAAAAAGAATTTAAAAAGCTTTCGAATATCAATAATTCCTTCTAAAATTAATACCTTTAGCAGAAACAATTTTACCTTTAGATTCACCTATTTTTTCTTTCTTAGAATCTTTCATATATTTCATTACTTTATTATGTCTAGTTTTTATTGGTTGTTTAGAATTAACATTAGAACCTCCTATACATCCACCTTCACATAATAATAAATCTAAAAATAATTTATCTTTAATTTTACAACATTTATCTAAGACAGGAATAATTTCTTTAGTACCTTCTTTTACAATAACTTGATTTTCACCTAATATATCTTTAACATGCATTGTTTTAGATAATCCTCCCGATAAAGGATAAATCTTTGTATAATCATTATAAAATTTATTAAACTTACCAGAAAATTTACCTTTTTTCATTAAATTATTTTTTTCATAATAATCTACAAGTTCCTTTAATTCCTTAAATGTTAAAACATATTTAATATTTCTAGAATTTTTTGATTCATATCTTTTCAAAGTACAAGGAGAAATAAAAACAGCTTTATGATCTGGAAAATGTTTTTTAACTATCTTTGCCATAGCTAACATAGGAGAATCAAATGGAATTAAGTTCTTAATTAAATTAGGATATTTTGCTTTTATTACATTAACAATTCCTGGACAAGTAGTGCTAATGTAAATATCTTTTCCATTTTTACTAATATGTTTGTGATAACACCTATTAACTAATCTAGCACCAAATGTTAACTCAACAACTTTAGAAAATCCCATTTTTCTTAATTTTACAATAATATCAGGATATTTAAAATCAATAACAAAAGAAGGAGCTAACATTACTACAAATTTTTCACCTTTTTTTAAATCATTAATTAAATTTTCAAACATTTTCTATTTTAGTAATAAAATAAGCTAAAAAACCTCCAGCTAAAGCAGTTCCTAATTGCATAATTCCCATTGCTGTTAAAAAAATTCCCGGAAAACCAAATAAGTATACATAACCTACTGCAGTTAAACCTAATAATATAAATTTAAACAAAGAACTTAATATTATACTTAAATAGGAATTATATTTTCTTTTAAATTTAAAATACTTAAAAGATATTACATAAATTGAATTTGCTATCCATATAAAAGGTATAAAATAAAGTAAAAATGTAGTAGATTCTCCAAATAAAATACCTGCTGCTAAAACACCTAAAGAAGGAAATATAATTAGAGGTAATATTTTCTTAAATTTAAAACTCATTGCACTTTTGATAAGAAAAAAATTAATTATAATTCTAATTAACCATTGAGGATGTTTTAAGAAAAAAGGTAAAGAAAAACTTACAATTGAGAAAGCAATCATTTGAAAATTCTGATAAATTTCACTATATTCTGTAATATTCAAGAATGATTTTTTGTAACTAAATTCCTCTTTCATTTTGCATTAATATAATCTAAATCAATAGTATAAATAGATTTCTTTTAATATAAAATGAATGGGCCTGGGGAGATTCGAACTCCCGATCTTCGCCTTGTAAGGGCAACGTCATAACCAGACTAGACCACAGGCCCATAATAAATTTAATAATTAATCACTTTAAAAAACTTATCATATAGACTTAAATAATGTAATTCTTCTCACAAATAACATACCAATCCCAAGGAAGATCTTCTTTAAGAAATTTCAACTGCCCTGCTTCTTCAAATTCATTCCAAGAATAAAGAACTTTAGAAATTTTAATATTCTTAAAACCAGCCTTTTTTAACCTATAAGAAATTTCAAATTGATAATAACATTTCTGCTTTACTTTTTCAAAATCAATAATTCCCAAAAGAAAATCATGCTCTTTGTCATTAATAAACCTTGCAACTTCTTTCCTAGATTTCTTTTGAGCAAGCAACATAGCCTGATAAAGATAAACTTCCATCGCTGGAAAAATAGCAATAAACACTCCTTTTTTCTTCAAAATATTATAAGTTTCCTTAAAAATCTTATCTAATTTCTTTAAGTCAGGAGAAATGTGGGAATTAATCGACAAAGCAATATCAAATTTACTGTGAAATCTTTTCAAATCAGAAATATCATTTACATAAAAATTAATATTAGAAAGATTCTTATTTTTTAGTTTAGCTTTATTTATCATTTCTGGAGAAATATCTAAAGCGACAACATGTTTAAAATATTTAGAAATTAATGGTTCTAATTCTCCAAGTCCACAACCAAGATCAATTATATTTTTTCTTTTAGATTTTAAATTTTTCAAATCAGAAAATAAAGGATTTTTCTTTGAATTCTTCAATGGAGAAAGTATATCTTCATAATAACTACGACTTACTTTATTCCACTCTTCTTTTTCCATTTTATTTTTAGAATAATAAGCCTCAGGAGAACGGGAAACATTGGATATAAAGTTCGTTGAACCTTTTTGAACCACAAATTAACTGCTTCTAATTTTTATAATAATTAAAAGTTGTAATTATATATAAACTCTTCTATAAAATCTTAAGTTTTTGAAATATATAAATATTGCTTTATTTTTTGGCTATTTTCCATAATAATTCAAAATACTTCTTATATCCTTCAGCAACTTTAGAATCTTTAATTAAAAAACCATAAGCATTTTCAGTAAATACATTTGTAGCAACATAATCCCCCACTATAACAGTCTCTTGAAATTGAGCAAATTCATGAGGTAAGAATTTAACTTTAGTTAATGGCATTCCAATAATCTTCTTACCCAAAGGTTTTACAGTTTTATCAAATATTTGTCTTGAAGGTAATTTATTAGCCCTTCTCTTAGAATGTAAATTTCTCCACCAACTTACACCCATAAATTCTGCTACTTGTTCCCCACCTCCAAAAGTTAAATACTCTTTAGATTTGGCGTTTATTAATTTGTAATATATTTCTTTTAAACCTTTTTTACCTTTGTAGATTGTAGCAACTTCTCCTTTTTTTGCTGATAATTGTTCTTTTTTAAGATCTGGTAAAATCTCGTTAAATTTTCTTTTTTTCTCATCAATAAAGTCAAGAAAGGTTTCAGGTTCAGTTGCTTGATATATTTTTATTTTTCCTTCTAAGATGTAATTAATCAATCCTTTATCAATTAAAGTATTTAATGCTCTATGAACTACTGAAGTTTGTAAATTTGTTTTTTCAATAATTGGTCCTGCGTGAGATGATCCCAGTTTTAATAATTGGATATAAACTTTAACCTCAGCATTTGTTAATCCAAGTTCCTCAAATATATTTGTATCCATAAAAATGTAAGAATATTTATTCTTATAAATCTTTCTAATTACTACACTCTTTTGAGAGTAGTTTTTCTTATATAATAGGCATGATTATATTACTACTATAAGATGGTTATCTTTCCATTCAAAAAAAGAAGGAGGCAAAAATGGTAAGTCCAATAGTAATGGCTGAGTGTTTCGATATGTGTAGAGAACTTGAAACTAAAAATAAACCTAAAATTAATCAGAGAAGAGACCCTGTTATTGGGAATGATTATGGTTTGATTAAATTAAATAGAGAACAATTGAATGAACACCCAGAAAGATCACTTGAAGGTGTATACTTCGTGACTACTTTAAGATATCTATCTTCAAATGTTGATGATTTAATTGACTCTACAAATTTTGAAACTGAGCAATTAGAAAGGGAATTATCTAACCATGTTAGAAATTATGATCCAAATAAAAAAATTGCTTACACTATTTTAGATGAGACTAGCGAATCACAACCAGATGGATCTTTGCTTGTTAGAAATGAAGTTACTGTTCATTCAATTGACAAAAAAGTTCTCTAAAATAAATACTTGAATGTACCAATTCAAGGGTAAGAGATGGTTTTACTGTCTCTTATCTTTTAATTTCTTTTAGGGATGCTAACTCTTAGTTCATATCCCTAACTATCTTCTATACTCCTTTAAGGTTATGATGTATATAAATATTTTTATCTCATTTATACCATTCAGGAAAAAAATCTAATTTAATCTCATTTGATATCATTACAGATTCTATTTTTTTAATTATATCTGGGAATTTGCTTTTTATCTCATGGGTTAAATCATAAAAATCTTGTAAGGTTTCTGTTTCTATTTCCAATTCAATTTCCCAAGGACCTAAAGATTCTATAACATGAACTACATTAGATAATTCCATACAATATTTTAAAAAAGAATCAAATTTTGTTTGATAATCTTTTAAATAAATACATAATTTAAAGAAATTATATCCTATTTTTTTAGGATCTAGAAATGTTACATACCCCTGAATAACTCCTTTATTTTCTAGTTCTTTAACTTTTTTCATTAATGTTTTAATATTTAAATCAAGCTTTTTTGCTAAATCTAAATAATTAAATCTGGCATTATTAGCTATTAAATGAAGAATCTCTTTATCTTTTTTATCCAGTTCTATTTTTTTTAATCCAATATATTTCTCTACTTTTTTAGAAGGTGTTTTTTTATCAAATAAGTAAGTTCTTTGTGATGTATACCCTTCTACTAGGAAAATAATATCATAAGAAGAAATATATTTCTCATATTTTTTAAAGAAGTTCATCCTTATATCATTAAATTGAGGGATACTTTCAACATAAGCACCTATCATTAAATCCCATCTTCCTTCTGATCTAGCAACCCAAACTATTCTTTCGTCATTTATTAGGTATTTGTGAAGTTCTTCTTCAGTTTCTTTGCTTAGACCTGTTAATTGAATATATAATTTTCCAAGAAATAGCCCTAAAGTTCCCAATGAGAATTGGGAAACAAATTTTTTTATTACTTTATCTTCTACTAATTTTTTAACTCTATATTGTACGTTATTTTTACTTATTTTTAATTTTTTACCTATTTCGGAGAAAGAAGATCTTGCATTTGTATCTAATTCTAAAATAATCTTCCTGTCTATTAAATCAAGTTTTCTTTTCATGTTAGGTCATATAATCCTTTTATTTATAAATCTTACCCTTTTGACCAAAAATTTGAAAGAAGGTTTTATTATGTGGTTCAATGATACTACTACTTATTAATAGTTAATATGACAGTTACCTTTGCTGTCTCAAAATAAAAAAGGAGGGGAAAAATAAAATGAAAATAGGGAAAATAAAATTCGGTAAAGATGAAAAAATTATGGGGAAAATAATAGTAGGAGGATTAATAGTTGCAGCTGGTATAGGAGGGTATAGTATTTCACCTATCCATAATAAAGTTTATAGTGGAACTATTGACGATTCAAAAGTAAGATATTATGAGTATCCTGGTTTAGAAGATTTGCATAGCAATGTTTTGGTTATAGAAAAAGATGGAAATAAATATGTATTTAGGGACACAGATAGGCCTGATCCTATAAATGTAGGAAACAGAACAGCTCCACAAAACTCATTAGAAAATATAACAATATATGGTGGAACAGGCACATCACAAAAATTTAGAATTGATCAAGAAAATACAGAAAAAGTTTTTGATAAAGGAAATAGAATGTACAATGATTTAAGAACCAAAATTGTAAATAAAATATATCAAAAAAAATTAAATAAAGAAAATGAAAAAATAAATAGGGGAATAGAATCATTAAATGACTTAGAAAGTGAGTTAGGAGAATAAAATGAATATACAAGGTTATCAGTTACAAGGAAATAGAACTGATAATGGCTCTGTTATTGGTAATTTGGTATATGATGATTTAGGCGAATTATTAATTAGAAAATTAAATGAAGAATTTATAGGTGTTAAAAATATAAAATATGATAAAAGTACTATGCTTGAAAAGGGAAATCCAATATCTTATTCTAATACTCCAAGAGCTTTATTTTTTAATCAAATATTAAGAGAAATAACTCAAGATATTCATGTTTTAAGTCTAGAGGAAGTAATTAAATATTGGAATAAAATAGAGAATAAAGAAAGTAATTATGCAGATACTAATTCTATAGTTATTTATCCTAAAAAAGGTTTTAATGAATTTTTAAAAAAACAAGTTTTAGATATTATAAATAGGAGAACTTTAAAAGTTCCTTTAATAGTAAAAAATTTGAGTGTTAAAAAATCTAATAACAATTATGGTTTTGAGTTTACAGGTAATGATTTTGTGACTGTTACAGAAAATCCTAATTTAACAAAATGTGAAATAATTTCTGGTAATGGTGCTGCTGCATTATGGACGAGTCCAAGTGGACAATCAGGTTTAAATAGGCTTTACCGTTGCAGGGGCTTGGGCCTTAATGTGGTGGATGATTACTTGTTTTATTCGAATGATAACGGCAGGGTACAAGTTACTCAAGATTTAGAGCATAGAACAAAAGAATAAATTTTTCTATTTAAATAAGTGTAACTCAACTATATCATTATAATTTAAACTTTTAGGGATAATACTTCTAAGTTCATATCCCTTACTCTTTTATCAATATCGTATATATTTTCCATCTTAATACTCCCAGAAGATAGACTCATTTATATGATTTAGAGCACTAGGGATTTACTTTTAGAATAGTAAGCCTCAGGAGGGATTTGAACCCCCGACCTGCTGATTACAAATCAGCTGCTCTAGCCACTGAGCTACTGAGGCGATAAATAAAATACTTAAAAATTAGTTTAAATAGTTTACTAAACTATGTTTAATATTAAGATTAATAATATATTTAAGAATTACTGCCCCACTAAGAATAAATGAGTAAGAGATATGAACTAAGAACTATCAGCCCTAAAAGAAAACACCCTATATAAAATTAACTTTAAAAAATCTAAATAGAAATCTTTAAATACCATAAAATCTCAATAATTATAACGTTAAATGTTAACGGGAGAATTTAGGTGTTGTAGGTTTTCGGATTTGCAATATTTAGACTTCGGACGTTAACATTTAATTATTAACTTCTAAAAATATTAAAAAAATAAAAAGAATTAGAATTTCATTTTGTTTAAAGGTGTCATATCTTTCCATGCTAATTCAAACATATTTTCTAATGCTTTACTAAAGAAGGGAGTATTTACCCAAACACCAATATCATAACTTGGATGGACAGAATCATCATCCATAACCATGAACATTAATTCCTTACCATCAACAATGCAAAATCTTCCAGATAATTTATCAACATGTTTAACTTCTGCATATTTATTTAATTCTTTAGCAACACTCATAGTTTCTTTGTTAAATGGAGCAACAACTCTAATTTTAATTCCTCTTTTCTTTTGTTTCTCCAAAACAGGCTTTAAGAATTCTAATTTTCTTAATACACCTTTGCTACTAGTCATTATTGTAATATTTTTCTCAGCATTCTTAATCATTAACTCTAAATGAGAATACAAATTATGTCTTCCTCTTATTGCTCCACTCAAATCAGTAGGTTCAATAAACTCAATACCTTGTTTATGTAATAAAGTCAATTCAGTTAAAACATCAGTACCTTTCAAATCTTCCAATTTCTTAGCTTTTTCATCAGCAGTTATTTTAACTAATTTCTTAACTCTTTCAACTACCTCATAAGGTTTAACAGCTAAATATTTTATAGGTTTGCCTAATTTCATAACAACAAAACCTTTTTTTTCAAGACTTTCAAGAATATCATATGCTCTTGATCTTGGCACATTACCTATATCACTTAATTCGCCTGCAGTTGAAACACCTCTAGAAAGTAAAGCCGTCCAAATTCTTACTTCATATAAATTTAAACCAAAAAATTGTCTTAGTTTATTTAAAAACTCCTCCTTAACAATCACGTGAATAACCTCCTAGGAATATATATCCCCTCTTTTTTTATAAAATATAATTTAAATTACCTACCATGAAGTAAAACTTGATGATATTTAAATATTGTTATTTTAAAGTTGTTATTTTGTATAGCTACTTATCGAGGTGTATGATGTAGTGTAACTATCTTTTTCCCCTTTGATTTTGGTATAATCTTTCTATATCTTGCAAATTATTAATATCTTTTGATGATTTTTCCATATGTCTTAACCTTAATAACCTTGGAAATCTTAAAGCATAACCACTAGAATATGTAGGACTCTTTTGTATTTCTTCATATCCAACCTCAATTACTATTTTAGGATCAACAACAACACTTTTTCCTTCTTCTTTTATAATATGCTTCTTCAAAACATTAGTTAACTCCTCAAAACTTAAACCTTCAGATTTTTCTTTCACACCAGTACTTACCTTACCAACTTCTAATATTTTTCCTTTATCTAAACAAGCAATTGTAAAGCTACTTAACCAATTAGCCCTTTTACCTTCACCCCACTCGGCTTTTGTTATAACTAAATCCAAAGGTTCTAATGTTTGTTTCAACTTAACCCAACCATTAACATACCTTCCAGGTTTAAAACCAGATTCTATATTCTTAACAATCAAACCTTCAGTACCATCAGATAAAGCTTCTTTGTAAAATTTAGTTATTTTTTTAACATCATCAGAAACTAATTTTTTAGTTAGCATAATTTTTTTATCAACTTCTTTAGTAATCTTCTCTAATATTTTCCTTCTTTTCTTTAGATTTTCATCCATTAAATTTTTATTATTATAATAAATAACATCGAATAAATTAATAACAACTGGAAACTTCTTAGCCATTTCCTTAATATCATATTTCCTTTTGATTCTTTGAGAAATACTTTGGAAAGGTAAATATTTTCCAGTTTTAACATCATAACCCACAACTTCACCATCTAAAATAAAATTCTTTCCCTTTACATTTTTATCAACAACTTCAACTAATTCCTGAAATTGTTTAGTTACATTCTCAAAATTTCTTGTAAAGAACTTTATGCCTTCTTTACTTTTATGAATTTGCAATCTGAAACCATCCAATTTATATTCTGCTTGAGCAGGTTTTCCTACAGCCTTAAACGCTTCCTCAACACCATCAACTTTAATAGCCAACATTAATTTTATAGGCCTTCCAGATTCTAAACCAATTTTACTTAATTTCTTTTTCTTAGCTAATAAAGCAACTTCCCCATAATCTAAAGTTAAATTATAAGATTTCTCAATATTTTTAACATCTGTGTCATAAGATACACTTATAGCATCTCTTATAATTCCTGCAGCAACACCAACTCTTAAATTTTCTAAAACAGAATTAACAATAAATCTAGACTCTATTGGACTAGAATTATTAATTAATTCAACTACAAGACCAATCTTCTTATCTACAGTCCCAGAACCTTCAAAACTAGGTAATCTTACAATATTATCATATACTTTCTTAATATTTAATTTGGTGTAGTGTAACGTACCTTGTTTTTTAGATTTCATTAATTCTTCACAAGACCTTCCTAGGTTACCATATTCTTTCCATAAACTAATTACTTTATCATTACTATAGCCTGTAGCTTTAGAAACTGTTTTTAATATTAATTTATCACTAATACCTATTTTTTCTTCATTCCAATCAGGAAAGAATTTTCCTTGCAATAAATAAATAACCATATTCAAATCTTCATCATTAACCTTTTTCAAGAAACTAGCTATAATATCTCTTTTTTCTAATTTTTTAGTTGTTTTTTCTAATTCTAAATAAACATCAACCAATTTGCTATATTCCATAGAAAAGTTTATATAAAAATATCCATATAAATGTTATGATGGATGTCTTAAATGCTATTGAAAAAAGATTTTCCTGTAGATCTTACATTGATAAAAAGATTCCCGAAAAACATATCACTACAATTCTTGATGCTGCAATAAAAGCACCTAATGCAGGTAACTTACAAGTATGGAGATTTGTAATAGTAGCTGAGGAAGAAATAAAAGTAATACTAATGCAATCTTGCTTACAGCAGAATTGGATGTTAATAGCCCCTATATTCATAGTTGTTTGTGCAGAGCTGGAA
>JAIOTD010000018.1 GCA_021107205.1 archaeon
ACAAATATTAAATACACTTGTCAAGAATGTAAAAAAACAACAATACAAGCTAAAGGGATAAGAGCTAAAAAAATAGTATTTGAATAAAAATGAAAATTATGATAAAAGAACCAAATTCAAAATTCATCAAAGTAAGATGTAATAAGTGTAAAAATGAGCAAATCATATTTGGAAAGTCAGCTACAAAAATAGATTGTTTAGTTTGTGGTCAAAATTTATCCACATCAACAGCTGGAAAAAGTAAAATAAAAGCAAGAATTCTTGAAGTTTTAGAGTGATAAGCAAAATTTATAAGCTAATTTTATCTCATTTATTGTATGAATTTTAAGGTGACACCTTGGGAAGTAAAAGGTAAAATAGATTATGATAAATTAATGAATGAATTTGGAATTAAACCATTACCTAAACTTCCAAAACAATTTGAAGAAAATCATTTATTTAGAAGAAATATTATTTTTGGTCAAAGAGATTTCTCTAGAATTATAGATGCTATAAATAATAAACAAAAATTTGTAATGATGACTGGCTTAATGCCTTCTGGTAAATTCCATTTAGGTCACAAAATAGTAGCAGATCAAATTATTTTATATCAATCTTTAGGAGCTAAGATTTATTTAGCTGTGGCAGATATAGAAGCTTACAACTCAAGACATCCGAATATGAAAGAATTACAAGAAACTGCAATTAAAGAATATTTAACAAATTATATTGCTCTTGGATTAAAACCAAAAAATTGTGATTTCTATTTCCAAAGTAAAAGATCTAAAGATGCAAAAAAAGCAAATGCTTACTATAAACTGGCAGGTTTATTTGCAAGACATGCAACTTTTAACGAATTTAGAGCAATTTACGGAGAACTTAGTCCTGGAAAAATAATGGCATCTTTATATCAAGCTTCTGATATGTTCCATCCACAGTTAGAAGAATTTGAAGGACAAACACCAACAGCAGTTCCTGTAGGGGCAGATCAAGATCCTCATCTAAGAATAGCTAGGGATTTAGGTACAAGAATGAAATTATACAATTTTATTCAATTAAGTTCTACTTACAATAAATTTATTCAGGGATTAAGAAATGATAAAATGTCTAGCTCAGATCCAACTTCATACATAGCATTAACAGATTCAATAGAAGAAGCTACTAAAAAAGTAAAGAAATATGCATTTTCTGGAGGACAACCAACTATAGATGAACATAGAAAAAAAGGTGGCAACCCAAATATTGATGTTTCATATCAGTTACTAAAAGTATTTTTTGAGCCTGATGATAAAAAATTAAAGAAAATTCATGATGATTATAAATCTGGAAAATTACTAACTTCTGAATTAAAATCTATCCTAATAGAGAAATTAACTAATTTCTTAAAAAAACATCATGAAAATAGAAGAAAAGCTGAAAAAGAAGTAGATAAATTTCTTCAAAACTAAAGTTTTATAAATATAATTCTTAATCTTAAATTCTATGTTCTATAAGAAAAAAGGTTATCCTGAAATAGGGGAAGTAGTTATGTGTACTGTAAAGAGGGTTTTACCCCATTCGGTCTTTGTTAATTTAGATGAATATGAAAAAGAGGCAATGTTACATATTTCTGAAGTTTCTCCAGGTAGAATAAGAAATATTAGAGATTATGTAAAAGAAGGTAAAAAAGCAATTTGTAAAATTCTAAGAATAAACAGGGAAAAAGGCTATATTGATTTATCTTTAAGAAGAGTTTCACCTATGCAGAAAATCAATAAAAATAAAGAATATAAACAAGAACAAAAAGCAGGGAAAATACTTGAAAATATATCAAAAGAACTTAAAATTGACTTAAAACAAGTGCATGAAGAAGTATTAGGTAAAGTACTTGAAAATTATGATTCTTTAAATTCTGCATTCTTAGATGTTGTAAATGGAAGTTTAAAATTAGAAGAACTTAATATAAAATCAGATATTGCTAAGAAATTAACAGAATTAGTAAAAGAAAAGATAAAAATTCCTGAAGTATCAATTACGGGAAATTTCAAACTTCAAAACTTTCAATCAGAAGGTATTGATGTAATCAAAAAAATACTAATTAAAGCTAAAAGCATAGATAAAACTTCTATAAAAATAACTTATTTAGGATCTTCGAAGTATAAACTAAATATAAAATCTAAAGATTATAAAGAAGCAGAAAGTTTACTAAAAAAAGTAACAGAATTTACATTAGATGAAATAAAGAAATCAAAAGGTGTTGGGGAATTTATTAGAAATGACTAATGAAATTTTAATATGTCCTAAGTGTAAGACTTATACTTTAAAAAAAACTTGTCCGAAAGATAGAACAAAAACAGTAACTGTAAAACCTGCTAAATATTCTCCCGAGGACAAATGGGGAAAATATAGAAGAATTGCTAAGAAAAATGAAAAATATAGGGGATAAAGAATGTCGTGAAGCTGAATTAGACATGTACTGTGATGAGCTTCACAAAAATAAAAAATTAAGTGTGGGGACTTTAAATAATATTAAAAAAATATTTGAAGTATATTCTGAATTAAAAGATAAATTTCCTACATTGGTTAAAGAATTAAAAAATGGAATTTGAATTAAATTATTCAAAAAATATTAAGTTAAAGAATCCCATTTTAATAGAAGGTTTACCTGGAATAGGGAATGTAGGAAAAATAGCAGTAGATTTTATGATTGAAAACTTAAAAGCAAATAAAATAATTGAAATCACATCTTCAAGTTTTCCAAATGTAGTCTTTGTTAATGAAAAAAACTTAGTAGATCTACCAACAATATGTATTTATCATAAAAAAATAAAAAACCAAGATTTTTTATTTTTATCAGGAGATTCTCAGCCAAATAATGAGGCAGATTCTTATAAGTTAAGTTATAAAATCATAGAAATATTAAAGAAATATAAGACAAAAGAAATTATTACAACAGGAGGAATAGGATTACCAAAAATACCTAAGAATCCAAAAATATATGCTACGGGAAATTCTAAAGAGATAATTAAGAAATATAAGACAAAAGAATTAAACACAAAGATATTCGGTGTTGTAGGTCCAATCATGGGAATGACTGGTTTATTAGTAGGTTTATCTAAAAATAAAATTCCTGCAATTGCATTATTATCTCAAACATTTGGACATCCAACTTATTTAGGAATAACAAGTGCGAGAGAAATTATCAAATTCTTAAATAATAAATTTAAATTTGGTCTAAATATTAAAAAACTAGATTCTGAAATATATGAAATTGAAGAAGAAATGAAACAAAAATCAACAGATATTAAAGATATTCCAAAAAAATCTTTAGTAAATCAAGAAACAAGTTATATTGGTTAATCTATATAAGCCTCAACAATAATTTTTTTACCTTTAATTTTAAGTTTTTTAGCTAAATCTTTAAACAAAATATTGTTTTGAAGTCCATGAACTAATTCATCTATCTTAGTTAAGCCAGGATAAGGAATAAGAGTATAATGTTTTTCTCCAAATTCAATGCCTTTCATAAACATAGGAAGTTCTCCTAAAACATAATTTGCTAACTTTTCTATTTTATCTTCCTCTTTAGGAGCATGTATTCCTAAATTTTCTTTAACTATATTAAGAATATAATCTCTAAATTTTTTATTTTTCTCAAATTCTTCAAAAATAATTTTACTGCTTTCTTGATAATCTTTATTTTCAGTTATATCATCCCACCTAACAACTTTAACTAAATCAATTTTATCTTTAGGTAATGAATTAATTATATGTTGAACTGAATTTAACACATCTTGTCCTACTTTTAAAGCAGCTTTCTCCGCTTTTTCTTTATCATATCCTTTAATAACTTCAAAATTTACAGTATGTAATCTATCTGCAACAATTACAAGAACATCTTCTTTTGTATATTTTAAAGCCCAAAGAATATACTCTTTAATTCTAAATTTAGTGAAATATTTATTTCCAAGACTTATACCTACAAAAATATTAAATTTCTTATTTTCAATATCTTCTTTCGTTGCATCTAATATTTTTTTAATCTTCATAATTTTTTCTCCACCCATGAAAAATCATATCCTTTATTAAAGTTAAAAGATTCGAATAATTTTACCACTTCTTTATTGTATAATTTTACCAAAGCAAAAACATAGCTACATCCTTTTTCTTTTAATAAATCTAAACACTTATTAACTAATTTTAAACTAAGTTTATTTCCTCTAAATTTCTCATCAATATATAAATTTTCGATTAAAGCTTTTTCAGTAGGTTTATGAACTGTAGCCATAATAAAACCAATTATTTTATTTTTCTCTTCCAAAACAAGAATTACATCATCTTTAGATTTAATCCATTGGAAAATATCTTCTTTTGTCCAAAAACGAGAATTGGGACTAACTTCAAATTGTTTAACATTCATCCCAACTTTATGAACAAATTCAACATCTTTTTCTTCCATATTTCTTATTATCATTTTAAAATTCACCCAAATTTTTCTGCTTTTTCTCTTCTAAAACAACTTCCCCATAAACCCCATCATAACCTGGTTTAACAGTTAATTTATCTTCTCTATTTCTAATAATTAAGTGGGCTAATTTATCGTCGATAACTTTACATAAATCTTCATAACTAATTTTTAACATAATATTAAATTCATCATTAAAACTATTAATCAATTTATTATAAATATCCCAAACTTTCTTAGAAGATAATTGTTTTATACCATAAAAGACAGCTATTAATTCATGTAAAGGAATTAATCTATAAAACTTCTTAGCATTTTTAGGTTTATATTCTTCGGCTTTAGCTAACTCTTCAATTCTATATTCAACTCCTAAAGTTAATGGTTTTTTACACTTAGGGCATAAATTATTATTTTTCTTACTTTCTTTAGGACTTAAAGAAACACCACAATTTCTATGACCATCATAATGATATTTACCATAATCAGGAACAGTTTCTATTGTAGAACTCAAACCTTCTCCAGTTCTTATTGCTTTAATTATATTATCATAAGTTAATTCACAATCAAAAACAGTAGCTTCTCTACCAATTCTCCAAGGCCAATATGAATGAGCATCTGAAAAACTAACCAAATTAACTTCCTCTTTTAATCTCCACAACATAGGAGGATCGGCACTCATCCCAGTTTCAATAGCATAAATTTTATTTACTTTATCTTGAAAACATTCTTTAAGAGAATCAAAACCAGATTTACTTCCATATAATCCAAACCAAGGAGTCATACAATGAGCAGGAATTATTTCAATCTTATCAGAAATTTCTTTCATAATTTCAACTAATTCTGGAGAAGCCATACCAAAAATAGGTCTACCATCATAATCTAATCTTCCTTTATTACTTAAAGCTTCAACAATTTGATCACTTACATCACCATTTGGAGAAAAAATAACATGATGAATAGCTCTTCTTTTATCTTGACTATACATTAAACTAATTTCTGTTTGCCATATAAAAGGAAATTTATTTTTAGTCCACAAAATACCATTATCATCTTCTTTTAATTCAGATTTAATTTCTTTATTCCAAAGAGGGTGTTGTAAATCTCCAGTACCTAATATATTAACACCTTTAATTCTAGCATATTTCTCCAATAAAGGAAAAGTCGTATTTCTACTACAAGCTCTAGCAAATCTAGAATGTAAATGAAAATCAGCAATTATCATAAAATAAAAAAGAAATAAAGGTTAATAAAGATTATCTTGCTTCATTAATTGTTATTGCTTTTGTAGTTGTATCTGTATATAAATAAGTAACTGCAAATACTAAGTTATCTTCATAAGGACTTGTTTCTTCGTCTAAGCTAATTCTACAAGTAACATCACCAATTCCATCTTCCAAATCCACAATTCCTGTTTTTCCTTCTTCACCAGTTCTAAATATACAAGTTACATCATCAGGAGTTATTATTTCTAACATTACTTTATCTTTATTACTTAATCTTGTAATAGAATCTTCTATATCTTCACAATCTACTGCAGGATCATAGAATTTCCCCACATCTTTATTTTCTAAAGTAATATCAAATCTAACATCCCTACTACCAACAGCAGCTTGAGTTAAAGAAATTATTTGAATTGGAGCTCCAGAAACACTTCCAGAAATAATCTTTTCTCCACTTAAACTACAAATTCCTTCTCCGGCTTCTTCCATAATAGAAGATTTCATACAAACCTTAACATCTGCTTTTGTTTGATAAGGATAACAAACTTTAGCACCTATACTAAAATCTTTTGAATTAGTAACATCTAATTTATATTTAGCAGTTCCAAAATCAATTTCTTGTTTTCCACCTTCAGTCAATAAATCACTTTTACCTTTTAAAGTTCCTTCAGATCCTCTATAATCATTATCTAAATCAAAATCATCAGTATTTACTCCTAAAATTTTAACCAAAGCCCTATCTGCTAAAATATCATATTCTCCTTCATTCTTTAATAAAACTTTTACAGGAACATCTTCTCCTTGATCAAATCCACTTGGAGGTGCTACAGTTCTAAACTCAACACTAACACCTTTTTCCCCACCAAGGTAAGTTCCATCATTAGAAGGATCAATTGGTTGACAGCCGTTAATTAATAGAAGTAATGTAAAAAATCCAATCATATAATAATATTTCATAATATTACCTCCTTTTTCATTCTCTATTTTCAATATTAATTTGTTTTGTTTGTTTTGTTAAATAATTATAATCTAAATCTATATCTAATGGAATTTCTAAGTAATCTACTTGTCCTAAAAAGATATTGCAATTAATAACCTTTTCGGTATCATCGTCGTCCCATTCCAATACATTACTCTCAACATCATCGCAATCTAAAATACCATAACCGCCCAAACTTACATCAATATTAACATAATCTCCTTCATCAAATTCAGAAACTATTTCTCCTGCCCTCATTTTCTTTAAAGTTATAGTAGCATCCAATCTTACTC
This sequence comes from archaeon, assembly GCA_021107205.1. Taxonomy (GTDB): domain Archaea; phylum Nanobdellota; class Nanobdellia; order SCGC-AAA011-G17; family GW2011-AR20; genus JAIOTD01. The sequence continues at coordinate 6,916 of JAIOTD010000018.1, forward strand.
CAGAACTTTCAGGGCTTAATGTTTTTACAACTTTAGTAACTGTAACAGGAGCTACCTTGCTATTTAATCTATTCCAAGAAATGGTTTCTGTAGAAGGACATTCTTGCTCATCTTCTCCTAAAACAGATTTAATACATAATTGAGGACCCATAACTACATGACAATTATAATTCGCTTCTGCAATTACAGTTGTACTCAAATCTCTAGTCAATCCACTATAACCAATAGAAGTAAAATAAAGTTGATCAGAATCAAAATCAGCTACATTATTTTTTTCTTCAGCTTTAGCCAAATTAAAAGGTTTACAATCTTCAGTCAAACCTTCAAAACCAGTTAAAGTTCCTTTTACACATATTTCTCCACTTATATCACATTCAGCATTATTAATTAAATTCAAACCAATGTTAAATTGTTGGTCTTCTCTCACTTCACCAGGAGGTTGCAAGTCTAAAAAAGTAATATCCAAACCTTCAGGGCCTGTTGCTAAACCCCTTCCACCAGGACTACATCCATATACAAATAATACTAAGAAAATTAATAATATCAACACTTTTTTCATAAAGATATTTAGACTCAAGTATTATATAAAATTATGGTTATGTTCTTTCTCTAACAGTAAAAGTATCAGAAGTTTCTGATATGTAATCATAATCTACTCTTGCTCCAATATAAGATAATCTTAAATTATCATCTGCTTGAACTACAAAAAATTCAACATAAATTTCTTGGAATCCTTTATCCCATTGGTCTCTACATTGTTTTTCATACACTGATTGGATAATATCATCACAAACATTATTTAATTTAGCAATTTCTTCTTCTTTTAAAGTATAAATACTAAAACTAATAGGAAGATCATTCTCATCAACAAAAAAGTGGTCTGTCTTAAAAAATCTATCATCTTCTATTTGGATAATATCTTCGGGAATGAATAAATATAAATTATTTAAATCACCATGCTCTCCACTCCAAATAAGTTTTTTAGTTAATTTTATTCCCAACGTATAAGATTCAAATGTATTAACAAAAGGTCCTTCTTCAGTTAAAGGTTGTGTATATGGTATTTTTAATGCTAATTTAATAGGGCCTTCAGTATATGTAGATGTAACTCTTTTATCTTCACCTAAATAAGGATTATTCATATCTTTAAAAACATCTATTTCATCTTCAAAACTAGATTTACTCATTGTATAAAAATCTAAGAACCCTCTAGTAGTATATTCATATTTTGTATTTAATTTAAGTTGTTTAGTATCAATTATTTTAGCACCTGAGAAATCACCATCCATCTGACTATATACGCATCCAATACCAAATATTTGGTCTCTATTCAAAAATATATTTTCAGGAGTTACTTCCCCAAAACCATCATTCTCGTCATCAGTCTCGCAACTAAAGAAAACTTCCACTTCTTCATCTCCAAGATTAGAAACCTTAACTTCCCCACGAGCATTAATTTCTTGACCACTTAATATTTTATCATTTAAAATTTTGAAATTTTCTACTTTAACCCCTAATTGACTATATTGACGATTTTTTTCAACTTCAGTTTTCCAACCATAATCTGTTTCTAACTGAGCAGGATTCCAAATAATTCCAAAAGTTTTTGCAAAACCTGTTTTAACAGCTTGTCCAAAAGGAACTTTATCTAAAAAAACACCAACATTAGTTGTAACAGTATCCCCATAACCTGTTGAAATAGATCTTGTAATAAAAATACCTGCAGCAGCAATAACAAAGACAACTAAAAGAACAGAAATAATTACAATTAAAGGTTTTACGATTGCTAAAAATATATTTTTAAGGCCTCTTGCTCCAGAATACTTAGCTACAGATTCCCCATATCCTCCAGGAACTCCATAATCTCTCCGAGTCCACTTATCTTGAAACCATAACCTTGCTTTTCTACCTCTTTCTTTAACACCCATTTTAATAAAATTACTCTAATCTAATCTCTAATTCATCAATAATAAATTCCTTCATTGGAGAAATTCTTAAGAAATTATTACCTTCTCTAACATAATCACTTATAACAAAATCATATTCTAAATCTTTAGTGTCTAAAGTAAATTCATGACCATTAACACTAATATCTGCTTTTTTATCCTCATCATCTCCAAAAATTAAGAAAATAACAGCATCTTTTTTCTCAAATAAAACATCATCATATTGATCATCACTCATTGAAAATTTATAAGTTCTCTCCCCTTCACCTTCAATATCAACTTCTAATTTAATATCGTTAATTAAGAAATCTCCCCTATCAACTTCGAATAATAATTCATTTCTACCTTCTTCTAAATCTTCTTCATCAATATCAATATTTTTCTCGGCACTTGCACAAGCAACAACTTCACTACTTATTTCTTCCCCATTTAAAAACAATCTTAACCTTGCTCCTAAATCAGCTTTATTACAATATAATAAATAACTTAAAGTTCCATCATTAACTTCTTCTTTAGTTAAAACAAAACTTCTTGATTCTTTTGTATTTGTTAATTCATAACTTTCTCTTAATTTAATATTTTGTAAAGAATAATAATTTCTTCCAAATAAATTAAAACCAGGACTAGAAACACTAATTCTTAAAATATTATCATCCTCATTTAATAAATCAACAGGCAATATAACTTGAGTCAATCCAACAGCTTTAGAATTATAAACATCAACGCCATTAATATTAACAATTAAATTACCTTGACCTTCTAAAATAGTAAAGAATAATTTAACATTATCTAAATTATCTATATCTTCAACATTAAACACTAAATTTCTTACATCTTCCCCAAATAAACTCTTTCTAACATAAACACTAGTGGCTAAATCATTAACTACAGGTTCATTTCTTATATACAAATTAACAGCATCTATCTCATGAATTTCTGTTTCATCTTCAAGCACTTTTAGAGTTCCTGGATTTTGCAACAACAAAACATCACTATCTGTAACAGGTCCATTTCCTCCATTACCATTTTCATCACTAGTTTGATTTAATAATTGATTTCTATCTTCTGGAGGCAATAATAATATATAAAGAACAATAAATAAAGCAATTAAAAAAATTAAAAACCCGACATTTGTACCAGTTTTAGTTTGACCTTTATTCATATTCGAAATAAGAATTTATTAGTATTAAAGTTTTTCTATAGTTTCTTCTTTGGTTTTTTTACAGGCTTTTTTGTTGGTTTTTTTACAGGCACAAATTTATTTTTCTTCTTAATTTTATTTATTGAGTTTAATATTAAAACAAAAATAACCATTAATGCAACTAAAACAGTAACTAAAACAATTAACAACCAATCAACCTTAAATGGTTTTTCTAAATTATCTATTTCATCTTCTAATGCATCATTTACTACACAAATTTCTATTTCTCTAGGTTTAATAATTCTTGGAACTGAATTACCACAATTATTTACATCAACACAATTTCTTGTTCTCTCTTCATTTATACAATCACTCCATTCACCACAATCCCAAGTTTCATAACAAGCATATGCTGAAGGTGGATTATCGTCATCTGAACTTCCTCCTCCACCAGAACCGCCGTTTCCTCCTCCGTTACCACCATCATCTTCATCATCACTTTGTTCAATAATAAATATTTTATCACTAACTGCAGAATCTCCTGTTGCAATTTCAGTTGCTTTAATAACACAAGTACCAATTTTTAAACCAGTTAAAAGGCCTAAGGAATTAATTTTACAATAATCTTCTCCTTCAATAACTTCCCAATCAAAAAGTCTTCTATATTCTTCAACATCAAAATTCCTAATAGCAGACCCAGTTAATATATTATTTCCATCATCAGGTCTAACTGATTGTAATCCAAATTGGAATTGATCTTCAACGTAGATTGTTGCTGAAGGTGGATCAATTCTATATAATTTTCCATCATCTTCTACTTCTAATTCCATTACAGTAATATCTCCAGTAATATCGGTATGTCCTGTTTCCACTTCTGTTAATTTAACTCTACAAACACCTTCTTTTAATGCTGTAAGTATTCCTTGAGAATCCATATCACAATAATCTTCGCCTTCATATATCTCCCAAATAAATGCCCTTTCTAAACCAATAGGATTAAGATTTCTTATTGCGAATGTTGTAGGTGTATCATCATTAGGTTCTTTTGGAGGGAAGACAACTTGCAAACCAAATACTAATTGATCCCCTACAATAATTTTTGCTTCATGAGGAACTAAATGCAAAGGACTTTCAGGCTCAACAGGTTCTTCAGGACATGATTGAGAACAAAATTCGTTTCTTCTTGCAACACAATTTATTGAAGTATCACAAGTATTTAATAAAAACTCAGGGAATCCTCCCTTAGAAGGTTCTATTTCTTGTCTAACTTCTTGTAAAATATCTTCTAAATGAACGCAAACTATATCATAATAATTACCACATATTTGATTTTCTCTTAATGAATTATAATAATCTTCAAAAATATTTATTCCAGTTCCACTATTACTAATTGAATTTTCTCTTATTACATTACCTTCTGATCCAAATGATAAAGTTATACCATAATTAACGTGTCCAAAAATTTCATTAGAATAAATTTCATTTTGATCTGAATTTAATAAATAAATCCCTGCTAAATCGTTATTTCTTATCACATTATTTGAAATAGCACCAAAATCAACATTTTCAAGATAAACACCTTGCATAAAATTTTCTATTTTACAATTTAATAAATGAAAATTATCAGAATCATAAACGTAAATTCCAGTACCTTCATTCTTATCCAATCCATTAATTGAATATCCATTACAATCTAAAATCAAATAATCACCAGTTATAGAAAATCCGTTTTCCTTACAACCTATCAAATCATTATTTAATTTATAATAACCTGAAGGTAAATCTAAAATCACACCACATTTAACATTTTCTAAGGTATGTTCTACACTAGGAATATTTCCTATAGTATCAAATCCAAATAAATTTCCAAAGAACCATCTTACATCGTCAGAAAAACTTGCCTCTGCAGTATAAGATAAACTAAAAAGTAAAATAAATACTAAAAATAAAATTATCAACCTCTTTTTCATAATAAAACTATCTAATAATAATATATAAAATTATCTAAATTTTAATGATTTATTTATATCCTCCATTTTCCATCCAACTTTTATTAATTCTTTTTTTATCATTGCATCATTTATTCCTTTTTCCCTACATTTTTTAACATAACTAACTAATCTAGGATCTAAAGGTTTTCCAACATTTACATTTTTCTTTTTTAATTTTTTTAATACAACAAAATAAGAAATTACTCCTCCAAGTACAACAACGATAAAAGCAATTAAAGCAATAACTAACCAATTACCACTAATTTTATCACTAACTTTTGGATTTGTATTTCTAATAAATTCATCAATATTAATTAATCCATCATTATCATAATCTCCATTAGGGCCTTCTAATAAATTTCCAAAATAAAGTAATTCCCATTCATCAGGTAAACCATCATCGTCGTCATCTGGAGATTCTTGGCATAATCTTTCTATATTTGGTTTATTCAAAGTAGTTCCACAATTATTCAAATCATTACAAACTCTTATTTGGGTTTGACCAAAACTACAATCTCCAGGATTCCATTCACCACAATTCCAATTTTCATTACAAGCACCACCACATTCAGAATCAGCATTGTCTATATAACCATCACAATCATTATCTATATTATCACTACACACCTCATTTTCCCCAGGATTTATATCTTCATCATGATCATTACAATCATTTTCACAAGTATCATATCCATCATCGTCGTCATCGTAACATTCTACTTCATTAATTTCAACATCAAAATATTCAGAAACACATTGTTCATTTTCATCTCTATTTTTATATGCTTTAATAGCAAAATAATAATCATGGTTTTCAACAGCATTATCAGGAACTATTAATGTAAATTCAAAAGTCTCTTCATCACCAGAATCAATAGATTGTCTATCACTTTTCTCATTTTCTATAGATTCATCGTCATCTAAATCAAATAACCAAGCTTCAACATAAATACTTAAATCATCTTCGCCATTATTTTCAACATCAACATCAATGATAATTTCTTCATTAGTATCAAATTCATCTCCATCATCAGGTTCATTAACTTGTAAAGATAAATCATTCCCTACTTGATATCCATTTTCTTCATCATAATTACAAATTTCTAACTCAACTTCTTGTTCCTCTTGAGCACATAAATTATTCTCACAAACTAAATCTCCACAACAATTTGAAGATGAAGAACAAGCAGAATTTTCAGGATTACAACTTTCAGAAGTATCACTTTTAGAAATACATCCAGGGTCTGATAAATCAATTAAACCATCTCCATCATTATCTATATCATCTGAACAATAAGGAAAACAACAAACAGGAGGATTACGATGTTCTTTACCAATATCACAACTATAACTATTATCTAAAGTATAACCATTACCACAAGAACCTAAACAAACACCTGGAGAAACACAATTAAGTTTACCTTGATTTGGAGCACTTCCAACAGCTCTTTCTTCAAATAAACCATTAAACCAATTAATTAATCCATCTAAAAAACCTTCATTTTCTTGTACAACATCTCCTGTAAAAGAATTTCCATAATCATCTAAGAAATTTTTAAAATAATTAGAATCAACTTCTAAAGCTTGAACAGAATTAATCAAAACTAATGAAACTAATAATAAAATTATAACTCTTTTTTCCATTAAAATCAAAAACAGAAATTAATATATAAATTTATCTAAATGCTCTATCTATTTCCTTTTTACTCCAACCTTTAGCAGATAATGCTTTCTTTATTTGTTCTCTTGTATAACCTCTTGATAAAGAATTGCTAATATAATCCTTTAATTGATGATTCCCTTTCTTAGTAAATCTAGAAGGCTTTACATGTGTTCTTGGATGTTCATAAACTTTTTTCTTTCCTTTAACTTTATTTTTTAATAAAACAAGTATGATAACACCTGCAATAACTACTAAAGCAATAATTAGAATCAACCAAGAGAATCCTCCACTAGATCCCGGATAATCTCTACTACTTGTTGGATCAGTATCTGATAAGAATTCTTCTCTATTACTATATCCATCATTATCATTATCTTCACTACCATCTTGAGTTGTTATTGAATTAAAGTAATTTAACTCCCAACTATCAGGTAAACCATCTCCATCTAAATCATCACTACTTTCCACACAATCACTATCAGAACCGTCTGTTAAACCATCACAATCATTATCTAAATGATCATTACAAATTTCTGAACTAACATAATTAACTTGAGTACATTCTCCCCAAGATTCATTAGCACATTCTTGAGTTCCTCTTGCACATTGTCCTGATAATTCAGCAATATTGCAATTTCTTGTTTGACCATCAACACAAGAATCACTACAATCATTATCAATTTCCCCATCACAATCATTATCTATATTATCACATAACTCTTGAGCTCCAGGATATGTGAACTCTTCAGTATCATCACAATCTGTTCCCCCACAAACTTCATCATAATATCCATCGCCATCTAAATCATCGCAATCACTAATACCTTCACCTTTAATATCTATGAATAAATCTGTTTGTACACAATTATCATCTTCACTTCCACTTTGATATGCTTTAATATATAATCTATAAAGATCATTTCCATTTAAATTTCCGGGAACTGTAAAACTAACATTCATTTCTACTTCATCATCATTTATATTAACCATATCTGAAGTAGCTTCTATTTCTTCAACTTCATTTTGCAAATTAAGTAAAACAACAGAAATTTTTACATTTAAGTTATCTAAAGTTTCAACAACAGCAGTTACAAAAACAATATCTTCCGGTTCAAATTCATCTTCAGGAAAATAATCTTCACCATCATATAAATCTAAGTAAATATCATCAATGAATAAATATCCAACGTTTCCATCCTCACAATATTCATATTCAGTAACATTTATACCAATATTCTGTTCACTAGGTGTTCCTGCATTACAATTAGTATCAACATAACAATTTAATAAATAATTTTCAATTTCTTCGCCAACAGAACAATCTTCGAATAATGCTATATTTCCACCAGCAAATCTGCTAATTTCACATTCATGATCATTTGCACTTCCATCAATTTGATCAAATTCTAATTTAATACATAATTCTGCACCCTCTAAATATTGATTATCACTAACATCAAAATTACATCTAGCATCTAATTCAGAATTTACATAGAAAGAAACATCATTCCCCCTTCCGGCTATTCCTAAATCAATAATTTCAACATTTTCCACATTAGAATTATCTTCACAATCAGAATCTAAAACAGCAATAATTCCATCATAATCTGCATCTCCTTCTAAATCATCACAGTTTTCAGATGCTTCAACAGTTATACCTGAATAATGTTCTGCTGCAGAATTCCCGGCATTATCTTCTGCTAAAATAGAATAACCTCCATTTCCACCACTATAAACAGCTGCAGTTAATAAATCATTAAAAGTAATTGTAGTTCTATAATTATCCCCCCCAACATTAACAAAATCATAATATCTATAATTAAAACCAAACATTCCGAATCCTCTAATTAATTTTAATCTAACATTATTTACCCCTGAATCTTGATCGGTAACTACTGCTTCAATTACTAAATCTTCTTCTAAATTATAAATATCTATAGTTTCTATTGGAACAGTATGAACTATTGTAGGTTCTATATCATCCATGGGTTCTGATTCACATTGACTAAAATCAATATCACAATAATCACAAGTTACAATTCCGCCATCAACATAACCAAGATTGTCTCCACAATTAACCAAATAATTACCCAAATTATTACCATCGCATTCTTCAGGACCATTTAATTCATTATCTCCACAATACCCTCCTGAAATAACAATATCTTCACAATTAGAACTACAATACCTACAAATTCCATCATAATCTGCAGTACATTCAACTCCATTATCATCCCCATCATCGCATTCTTCATCCATATTTATTTCGCCATTTCCACATGTTAAATCATCTGCTGCTCTTGCTAAATCAGTTAATCCTTCATCCCAATAAGTTGATCCATCTTGAGCAACATAAACAGCTATACCATTACCTAATAATCTTGGTAAAAAAACATTAATTTCTTGATTATCACAAATAATTAATAAATCTAAAGCTGCTCCTATTCCTCCATTTTCAAAATTAGAAGCCCTCGCTCTTAAAGGGAAAGGATTTGGATAGCTATTTCCCTGAGAATAATAGGGATTACTTCCTGTATAATAATTACCAAACCATTGATTACCTACACTATCAAAATTTATATGTCCTTCAACACTATAATCTTCACCAACAACATTTGTGATATCTCTACAATTTAAATGATCTCCATCGCCCTCTGAAGAACCTGGTGCTGCTCTAGCTATTTGTGTTAAACCTTCATCACAATAAGTTGACCCTTCTTCAGAGATATAATAATAACGAAATAAATTGCTAATAAGGTCGCATTTAGGATCTTCTACAAAAGGAGGGTAAACAGTAACACTTTGACCATCATCACAATCAATTAAAACATGATCATAATTTCCAGTGCCTGTAATTCTTCTTATAGCAACATTAGAAGGTGATGAAAGTTCAACCCCATCACTATAGTGCCCATCATCATCAAAAGCCCCTAACCAATCATCATCATTAATATCATAAATGTAATTTGGATTAACAATAGGCTCTGATCCAAAATAATTATCACTACTATAAGCATTAACTATGTCTGCACACCTAAAATTATTTATTTCAGTACCTCTTACTTCAGCTCCGAAAATACCTTCAGTAAATTCTCTCCACCAAAAACCAAAGTTTTTAAAAACTCCTTGACCTGTAATTTCATTACCTATGTTTTTTTTTTTACAAGAATCCCAACAATTATTTTCTCCAACACAACTAGAATCTAAACTAAAATAATTTTTTCCTTCACCTTCATTACAACACTGATAACCTTGATCAATGCAACTTGTTTTCTCTTTTGTAACTAAACCAGTATAATTTATATCTTCACTAAAATAATCAAAAATAATTAAAGTACTAAATAAAACTAAAAATATAAGCAGATGTTCTTTAGTTATTTTTTTATAAAAACCCAATTTATAACCTCTTTTATTCAATTATAAAAATAACCTTCCCTTTATATATAAATCTTACTAAAACATTTAAATACTAAATATAATAAGATAATTCTATGATAGATTTAATATTAATAATTATCACAACTATTTTTTTAGTAATAGCAACAATTTCTGATATAAGAACAAGGGAAGTTCCTGATTTTATTTCATATATTTTATTTCCTTTAGCAATATTAACATTACTTTATGTAATAATATTTAATAAACAATATGATATAATTTTACCTTCGATATTAACATTTTTGATATTTCTTGCAAAAGCATTAATAATGTATTATTCAAAACAATGGGGTGGTGGAGATACTAAATTACTAATAGCATTAAGTTTAGTGGTTGCTGTATACCCAAAAACAATGTTAAATTATTTCTCTCCTAATCTGAATTTCTCATTTCCATTAATATTTATTATAAACTTATTATTATTTGGGGCACTTTATGGATTTATTTACACATTTGTTTTGGCAGTAAAAAATAGAAAAAAAATAAGCAAGCTAAAAGTAAATAAGATTTTTTTACTACCTCCAATAGTTCTATTCATAATTTCATTCTTTGTAGACCCTAAATTAAGATTTATAGTTTTAATATTGGCATTATTATTATTAATATATCCTTATTTAGTAAAATATATTAAAGTAATAGAAAGAAAATTTATGATAAAAAAAATTCCTATTTCAAAATTAACAGAAGGGGATTGGGTCACTCATGATATTTATTATAAGAAAAAACTAATTTATCCTAAAAAAACTCCTGGAATATCTTTAGAACAAATAAAATTATTAAAAAAATGTAAAATAAAAAATGTGATAATAAAAATAGGAATTCCTTTCATACCTTCTTTCTTAATTGCTTTTATAATTTCAATAATATTTGGAAATATAATTCCATTCTAAGCAATTCTCTCTTTCTCTTCTAATTCTATTTCTTCTACTTCTCTAGGAACTTTTTTTATAATTTCTTCTTCAATTTCTAATTCTTCTCTAACTTTTTCTAATTTTTCTAAATCAGCTTCTTGACCTTCTAAAATAAAATTCACATTATCATCTTTATACTTGGGAATAATATGAACAGAAAAATGAGGTAATCTTTGTCCAGCTAAATTTCCATTATTAAAAACTACACTAGTATCACACTGGTAAACATCATATAACTTACTTATTATTTTATTAATAATAATCCAAATATCTTCAGGAACTTGAAAACTAAATTGTTCATGTTTTTTAGTTAACAATAAAACCTGACCTTTAGTTAAAGGTCTTACATTTAAAACAGCTAAATAATTTTCATCTTCATATATTTTTTTAGTTGGAACATCACCCATAACTAGTTTACAGAAAAAACATTCTCCTTCACCACCTTGTTGTTGCTGAGATTGTTTTAAGAATTCTACTTGTTCTTCATTTAAAGTTCCTAAAAACTTTTGTAATTCTTCTTGTTGTTCTTTTCCTTTTAATTGGGAAATCTCATTTAATTTTTTTATTTGTTCTTTAGTTAAAGGATTGTTCATCCTATAGCTCTCCTAACATCTACTACTTCCACAGAACTAACACCATCTAAATTTCTTAAATTATCTTCTAAGAAATCGGTACCTCCTTTAGCCTCATCAAAAACAACTACAAATCTTAAAGCTTGTAAACCAAAAGCAATAGATTCTTTTTCTGTTTTACCAACATCACCACCAAATTTGGTAATCATTTCTTTAGCTTCGTTTTCTAATTTTTTTAATTCTATTTCCAGACTTTCAGGCATAATTTTGAACGTTATTATAACTTGAGCCATATTAATTTGGGCCCTCGAAATTACAATTTCCACAAACATATTTCGTAGCTAAACTTCTGCATGAATTGCATCTTATAATTGTTTTTTTTCCACATTTAGGGCATAAAAATTGAGTGCCTTTATCTCCACTAAT
>JAIOTD010000039.1 GCA_021107205.1 archaeon
AACAATTCCATCTAGTTCACCATTATCTAAAACACCAAAAATATCACAATCTTTAACACCATCAACTTCAGGATTTCCTCCTAGGGGGACCATGGGCAAACATAAATCTATATTTTCATCCCAAAAACAATTTGATTCACTATCCTCACAAGCTTCTTTTCTATCTTCTTCATTAGGATAATCTTCAGAAGTTATGGTTAAACAAGATATTCCATTATTTGGTTTACAAACAGCTCCAGATATTCCACCTCCAACTCCTGAAATTTCTTCGGGAATAATATTTTGGACACAAATTTTATTTCTTTCACTTTCACAAGCTTCTATCTTTATTTCACCATTTAAACATACCCCTCTATAATGTCTGCTTCCAACTAAATCTTGACCGAAACCAGTTGCACCCTCATATACACACCAAGTTTCTCCATTAACCCAATAATCTCTTCCATTTAGATTTTCTTCCCAGAAAGGATTTAAATCATAATAAAATTCTGGTAATTTATCATAATCCTGATTTGGGAAATGACAATTTAAGTCTTGACACATATAATTTATTTTGTTAGGATCAAGTCCCCTATTTTGAACTTCGTTTAGAAAATCATCATCGGCTTCTCCGCAAATACTTCCTAAATTAAAATCACAAGCTCCACAGTTAACATTTTCTATATTTCCATTACCATCACAATTATTTTGAGCTAAAACATCTTCTTTTGGAACAACTTGACCATCAGATCTATAATTAGCACCATAAATGTTTTCTATATTGTCACTAGAATCAAACCAATAAACTTCTACTTCGGGACCTTCTTCCATACATCCTAAATGGTGTTTTTCAGTAACTTCACATCCTAAAGGAATATAACTACAAATGATATCTTTATTAAAATCCCCTCCCTCTGTGTTACATTGTCCTCTTGTTCCAAATTCACAGCTATCAGGTAAAATACAACAACCCTCTTCTGTTGCTAAAGATGCTTGTAAACATTCTAGTTCAGAAGTTAAAGTTGAATCAAAAACTTCTTCTATGATTAATCCTTGATAATTTTCGATTAAATTTGAACATTGAGCTTGAGTAACAAATTGGGCAGTGTCTGGTAATAAGCAACATCCTTGTTGACATTGATTAATCTGACAAGAAGGAGAATCACTTCTTGCAGAACCACCTCTTTCTTCACATACACTTTCTAAAACATTAGAACTACATTCTCCCGTATCTTGGTCAATACAACAAACAGGCTGACAATAAGTTGTTTGCTCACAAGCTAGAGGAGAACTTTCATAAGAATTTCCTTCACAATTTTCTGCTTCTGTATAAACACAAGAATCTCCTCCGTAAGGAGAATTATCTAAAGTTTTTTCACAACAAACTTTGTCTTGAGCAAAAACTTCTTCTGTGTTTAATAGATAAACAGTAAATATTGAACATATGATTATTAAAACTTGCAATAATGCTTTTGACTTCAAAAAACTATTCAATAAACCCACCCCTTAATTGCAAATTGGAAAACATAACCTGTTTTAGTTGATTTTAAAATATAAATTTTTGTATCTTCATAAGTTTGTTTTTCAATAGTTATTAAACCACCTGGACTAGATATTGTAGATAAAGAAACAGGTACATTAAAGAAATTATTTGTGTTTGATTCTTCTTCAATAATTTCTCTGGTAATGTCTAACATTTTTCCTAAAGGAATATTAAAACTGTAACTAAATATTTCTTCTGTTATTGAAGTTGTATCTTTAGTTAAAGTAATAGGATAATAAAATTCAATTATTATTTTTGTATCTCCAATTGTTGTTTGAATTTGAGGATTTCCTTTATTTGCATTAAAACCTTCACTTTCAGCTTGAGAAATTAATTCATCTACACATTGTGTTATTTTAGTTAATAAAATTTGATCTAATTCTTCTTCAATATTTCTTTCAATTTTAAAAGCATAGTTGTAACAAGGACCAAAATTATTTGTATAACATAAGTAATTCAAATTATTCCCATACCAATATTGGAATAATGTAGGATTTAAAGTTCCTCCTTGTTTTCCAATTAATTTTATATCATCAACACTTTCTTTTTCAATACAATCTTCAACATAATTTTTAAAATTGGAAATATCTGAAGGTTCAAAAGTTGGTTGTTCTGGTTCTGTTAGACTTTGTCCCCAATAATAAAAAACTAAGAAGATTACAGCAAGAACAACTATTCCAAGAATAATAAAAATAGTTACCTGCCCTCTTTTATTCTCTAACATAGTAAAAATTTAAAGGATTTTTATATATAAATCATTCGTTTTATTCGTTAGTTTTAGCTCGAGGTGCTAAAATAGTTGAAAGACTTAATTTATCCATAACTATGTAATCTATTCTTAATGGATAATCTTCACCAAATTGAATTATTACTTTATTACTTAATTTAGAACCTTTAATTATTTTTTTTAAGTATTCTAAAGAATATTTAGAAGAAATTTTTTGATCTTGAGTTTCAATTTTCACATCATCATCCGATTTGAATGAAACTTTAGCAGAACTTAAATTTCCTGTAGCTGCAATTTCAAATTTGGAAGTTTCTGCACTAAAACTAACTGCTTCTGCAACAACATCCATATCTTCTACAGCCTCATCAAATAATGTTGTTGGTAATTCTATTCTTGTATTGAATGTTAAATTAGGAACTTTTTGTTCTTCTTCATCAAGATTAATTAAAGATAATTCAAAACTCCTTGAAGTATCTGATTTTAAATCTATTTTTAATTTTGAATCCAATACTTCTAAAATTAAAGTATCGCTTGGTTTTGCTCTTCTTAGTATTTGTTTTAAATTATCTAAATTAAGTGAAATTTGTTGAGGTTTGTCTATCTCATAGTCTATAAATGAAGAACTTAATAATTTGAATACAACCATAGCTACTGTTGCAGGATCCATAGCTATAATTTCTAATTTATCTGTATCAATTTTAATTGTTACTTCTGTTACTAATTCAGAAATAATGCTTATAGGATCTTTTAGTAATCTTGGCTCTGCAAGTGTTATTTTCATAGATTTAACTTTATTAGTTTTATATATATTCTTTATTGTTATAGATTATGTATTTAATAGTGTTTTAATTTTCTTATGAAGTTGAGGATTTATTTTACTTAAATCTTGTATTAAATGTGCTTGGATTATATTTTGTTCTTTTATGTAACTACCAAATATCCTTACATAATTGTTAATATTTAGAGGAGTTTCTCCAATTACTTGAATATTTCCAGTGCTATCATCTATAACTAAGTTAGAATCTGTTTTACTAACTATTATTCCAGATATAGCAACCTTTTGATATTTATCTAAATATTTTATGAATACTTCTTTGTAAGCTAATCTTGGAGGCATGAGATATTATAAGAAGGAAAAATATAAATAACTTTATGAGTAATCCCTCCATTGATGATTACATTTTATACATTTAAAGAATAAAGTTTCTGCTTCATCTGCAGATCTTGTTTGTGCTGTCCAATAAAATGCTTGATTATGTCCACATTTAGGACACTCTGCTTCTGTTTTTGGTAATGTTTCTATTGTTTTATCTACTATTTCTACTTTAGAATTGTGGTTGTTTGTTTTTTCTTTTATAACCAAACTTTTTTGTTTTGATTTATAACCACAAGAACATTTTAATTGACCTTTATCATTTGGTACTATCATGGCACCACATTTTTCACAGAACATCATTTTATAATCCCCCAAAAGCTTTTGCAAATACTATTTTTATCCACCCTATTTTTGGAACTTTAAATAAAGATTTTCCTATTACTTTATCTTCATGAATTCTAGTTTCTCCTAATTCAGGATAAGATTTTTTATTATTATCTCCTTTTGTTTGATAGTAATCTGTTTCATCTTCTTCCCAAGTGTCTACGACTCTATGAATGATTGGATTTTTGGAATTCCCTTCAAAAACAATTATATCTCCTTCCGTAATATCTTCTGATTTTTTTAGAAATATTATATCTCCCATTTCAAAACCATTTTTTAAAATCCACTGTTCTGCTTCATCTTTTGTTATATT
>JAIOTD010000055.1 GCA_021107205.1 archaeon
AGATCTTTACATTCCACACATTTTGGTAGGTTATGTCCTATAGAAACACCGGAAGGAACTCCTATAGGTTTAAGAAAAAATTTAGCAATTATGAGTAAGATTAGTGAAGAAGAAATGTCTGAAGATAAAATAAAAAAATTATTAGAAGGTAGTGGTTTACATGAGTAATGTAATATTAAATGAAAAGTATATGGGTGTAGTAGATGATACAGACAAATTCATCAATGATATAATTGAAAGAAGAAGGACTGGGAAAATACCTAATAATTTAAACATTTGTTATAATAAAGAATTTGATGAGATTCATATAGATACTACTAAAGGAAGAGCAAGAAGATTGTTAATTGTTGTTAAAGATGGTAAATCATTATTAACTGATGAGTATGTAGAAAAAATATTGAAGAATGAATTAACATGGGACCAATTAGTTAAGCAAGGTATTATTGAATATTTAGATGCAATGGAAGAAGAAAATACATATATTGCATTAAGTGAAGATGACTTAACTGATGAACATACCCATTTAGAATTAAGTCCAATTACAATGTTAGGAATCACAACAAGTTTAATTCCATATTCTAATTTTGGAAGTAGTTCCAGATTGATAAGAGGAAGTAAAATTCAAAAACAGTCTTTAGGATTATATGCAAGCAATTTCTTAATAAGGATGGATACTGATGTAAGTATTTTAAATTATCCACAGAAACCAATTGTAAAATCATTTATGCATGATGTTATAAAACAAGATAAACATCCTGCAGGTCAAAATGTTGTTATTGCATTAATGAGTTTCTCTGGATATAATATGCAGGATTCTATTATAATAAATAAAGGAAGTATACAAAGAGGGTTTGCAAGATCAACTTACTTTAGACCTTATCAAGCAGAAGAATTAAGATATTCTGGTGGTTTAATTGATGAAATTGGGATTCCGGATAAAGAAGTTAAAGGATATAAATCTGAAAAAGATTATAGATTATTAGAAAAAGATGGTATTGTTTATACTGGAGCAAAAATAGATGGTGACTCTGTTATAGTGGGAAAAACTTCACCACCAAGATTTTTAGGAGAGTTAGAGGAATTTAGTATTACTGCTTCTACTAGAAGAGAAAGTAGTGTTACAATAAAACATGGAGAAAAGGGGATAGTTGATATGACGTTAGTAACTGAGAATGACGAAGGTAATAAATTAGTTCAAGTAAGAGTTAGAAATCAAAGAATTCCTGAAATTGGTGATAAGTTTGCAAGTAGACATGGGCAGAAAGGAGTTATTGGAATGATAATTCCTCATGAAGATATGCCCTTTACTGAAACAGGAATTACACCAGATATAATGTTCTCTCCCCATAGTATTCCTAGCAGAATGACCATAAGTCATTTATTAGAAATATTAGCTGGAAAAGTTGGGGCTTTAGATGGCAGATATGTTGACGGAACTACTTTTGATTCTGAATCTGAAGAAAGTTTAAGAAATAATTTATTTAAATTAGGCTTTAGGGAAGACGGAACAGAAACAATGTATAATGGTATTACAGGAGAAAGGTATGATGCAAAAATATTTGTTGGAAATATGTATTACTTAAAATTAAAACACATGGTTGCTAATAAAATACATTCAAGAGCTTCTGGAAGAGTTCAATTATTAACAAGACAACCAATTGAAGGTAGAGGAAAAGGAGGGGGTTTAAGAGTTGGAGAGATGGAGAAAGATTGTTTTGTTGCTCACGGAGCTAGTTTATTATTAAAAGAAAGATTTGACAGTGATAAAACTATTTTACCTGTATGTGAAGTTTCTGGATTAATGGCAATACACGATATAAGAAAAGATATTTACATAAGTCCTGTTGTTGGAGAAAATAGTGATGTAAGTAATATAGAATTAAGTTATGCTTTCAAATTATTATTAGATGAATTAAAATCAATGTGTATATATCCAAAATTAGTATTAAAAAGTAAATATTGAAAATGGTAGAAAAATATGTTTACAAAAAAGTTGAAAGTATAATATTTGGATTACTTTCACCTAAATTGATTAAGAAGATGTCTGTATGTAAAGTAGTTACTCCTGAGCTTTATGATAAAGAGGGTTATCCTGTTGATGGAGGATTAATGGATGTAAGAATGGGTGTTATTGATCCTGGACTAAGATGTCCAACAGATGGTAAAAAATTAAAAGATTGTCCTGGTTATTTTGGTTATATTGAATTTGCAAGACCTGTTGTTCATGTTAAATATGTAAAAATTATTCAAGATATATTAAAAGTAACTTGTAATGAATGTAATAGAATTTTATTAACTCCTGAAAAAATTGAGGAAGTGACTAAAAAATATACTAAAAAAGAATTGTTCAAATTTGTAGGTAATGTTAAAAAATGTCCTCATTGTGAAACAAAACAAGGTGCTGTTAAAATAGAAAAACCAACAACTTTGGTTGAGAGTGATAAAAGAATATCTCCAATTGAAATTGAATCTAGATTTAAGAAAATTCCTGATGATGATTTAAGAGTATTTGGTATTAATCCAGAAACTGCAAGACCTGAATGGATGATTTTAACAATATTTCCAATTCCACCAGTAAATGTAAGACCAAGTATTACATTAGAATCTGGAGAAAGAAGTGAAGATGACTTAACACATAAATTAGGGGATATAGTAAGAATAAATCAAAGATTATTTGAAAATATTAATGCAGGAGCACCAGAAATAATTATTGAAGATTTATGGGATTTATTACAATATCATTTAACAACTTATTTTGATAATGCTATTAGTCAGGTTCCTCCAGCAAGACATAGAAGCGGTCAGCCATTAAAAACATTAACTGAAAGAATAAAAAGTAAAGAAGGAAGATTCAGACATAACTTAGCTGGTAAAAGAGTTAATTATGCTGCAAGAACTGTTATTAGCCCTGATCCTAAAATTAAATTTAATGAAGTTGGAATTCCAAAAACAATTGCTATGGATTTAACAATTCCTGAAAAAGTAAATGAATGGAATATTAAATGGTTAAAAGAATTTATTGAAAATGGTCCTGCTGTTTATCCTGGAGCAAATTATGTTATTATAGAAGGTAAAAAAAGAAAAATTACAGATGATACAAAAGAGCAATTATTAGAGG
This sequence comes from archaeon, assembly GCA_021107205.1. Classification (GTDB taxonomy): domain Archaea; phylum Nanobdellota; class Nanobdellia; order SCGC-AAA011-G17; family GW2011-AR20; genus JAIOTD01. Next base: position 3,119 of record JAIOTD010000055.1, read on the forward strand.
AATTAAAAGAAGGTTGTATTGTTGAAAGACATTTAATTGATGGGGATATTTCTGTATTTAATAGACAACCAAGTTTACACAGAATGAGTATTATGTGTCATAAAGTTAGAGTTTTACCTGGAAAATCATTCAGATTAAATCCTGCTGTTTGTACTCCTTACAATGCAGATTTTGATGGGGATGAGATGAATTTACATATTCCTCAAACAGAAGAATCTAGGGCTGAAGCTGAAATTTTAATGGAAGTTGAAACTCAAATTATTAGTCCCAAAAATGGATTAAATATTATAGGAAGTATTCACGATGCTATCACTGGAAATTATTTATTAACAAAAGAGGAATCTTTAACAAAAGAAGAAGCTATTTCATTATTATATTCTGTAGGTGTTAAAGACTTTAGTAAGTTAAAAACTAAAAATGTAAGTGGTAAAGATGTATTTAGTTCCTTATTACCTAATGATTTCGATTTTGTTGGGGAAACTAAAAATAAGAAAAAAGTTTTAATTAAAAGAGGTAAATTAATTGAAGGTTTCATAGACAAATCAACTATTGGTGAAGATAATGGTACTTTAATAAGAGCTTTATATGCTCGTTATGGAGATAAATGCGGAATTAGAATATTAAATGAAATATTTAACTTAGGTGTTGAGTTTTTATTCAAAAGAGGATTTACAACTTCTATTAGTGATACTGATTTAAGTGAAGATATAAAAGAAAAGATGAAAGAAAAAATAAATTATACAGAAAAAAGAATTGAAGAACTGATTGAAGAGTATAACAATAATAAATTAGAGCAATTACCCGGTTTAACTTTAAAACAAACATTAGAAAGTATGATTTTAAAATTATTAAACAAATTAAGAGATAAAGTAGGGGAAATGGTTTTAGAAGGTACAAATAAAAGCCCTACAATTTTAATGGCTTTAAGTGGTGCTCAAGGTAATTTCTTAAATTTAGCACAAATGTCTGCTATGGTTGGTCAGCAAGCTTTAGGAGAGTTTAGAATTAAAAATGGTTACAAAGATAGAACCTTAACAATTTTTAAAAAAGGAAGTTTAGATCCCGAATCTAAAGGTTTTATTAAAGAAGGTTATAAAAAAGGATTAACACCAAGTAATTATTTCTTCCACTCAATGACTGGTAGAGATAGTCTTATGGATACTGCATTAAGAACTCCTAAATCAGGTTATTTGTATAGAAGGTTATCAAATGCGTTACAAGATATTAGAATAGAATATGATAAAACTGTAAGAGATGCTAATGGTACTATTATTCAATTTAAATATGGGGATGATGGTTTAGATATTTCAAAGAGTGAAAGCGGTGTAATTAATGTTAAAAGAATTGTAAAGGAAATAAAAGAAAATGTTTGATAAATTATTTGAAGAATATAAGCATTTACCGAAGAAATTATTAGATGAAGTTAGAGAAGAATCTGAATTAAATAGATTGAAAAGTGACGAAGTGAAAAAAGTTTTAAAAAGAATTGAAAAAGAATATAATTCTGCTCAAATAACTTCAGGGGAAGCTATTGGTATTATAACTGCAGAGAGTTTTGGTGAACCGGGTACGCAGATGATTTTAAGATCATTTCACTTTGCCGGAGTTTCTGAATTAACATTAACTTCTGGTTTAGCAAGATTAATTGAATTATTTGATGCAAGAAAAATTCCAAGTACACCTACAAGTACAATTTATTTAACAAGTGATTATAATAAAGATCCAAATAAAGCTAAACAAGTTGCTGTTTCTATAAAACAAACAACTATGGATGAAATTACTGAAGAGTTTGTTTGTAATTTGACACAACAGAGAGTTGAAGTTATTTTAGATAAGAAAAAAATGAGGGATCTAAAGATAACTGAAAATTATTTGGAAAAAACTTTAAGTGAAAAATTAAAAAAGGTTAAAGTTAAACAAAGTGGAGATAAAATAATTATCAAACCTGATGGAAAGGAAATTGCTTTGAGTGATGTTTACCAAGTTAAAGAAAAAATTAAAGAATTAAGTATTAAAGGTATTAAGGGTGTAAATCAAGTACTACCTATTAAACAAGCAAATGGCGAATTTGTTATTTTCTGTGATGGTGAAGATTTAGGAAGTATATCTGAAATTAAAGGTGTAGATATAAAAAGATCTATATGTAATAATCCTTTTGTTATTGCTGAATTATTTGGTATTGAAGCTGCAAGAAACTTGATTATGGACGAATCTACTAATGTTATTAAATCTCAAGGTTTGGATATTGATGTAAGACATATTATGTTTTTATCTGATGTTATGACTAATACAGGAAAGATAAGAGGTATTACTAGAAGTGGTATTACAAGTGAGAAAGATAGTGTTTTAGCAAGAGCAAGTTTTGAAACTCCGATAAAACATATTATTAATGCTTCTTTGATAGGAGAACAAGATAATTTGACTTCTGTAATTGAAAATGTAATATTAAATCAAGCAGTACCTTTAGGAACTGGGTTACCTAATTTAGTTGCTAAAATGAAAGATGGTGCCTTTAAATCAAAGAAGAAATAAAATATAACTGTTTTTCTTGAAAATTTTAATAAGTGTTTTGATATATATTTAGTTAATTTGAAAAGTATATTTGTTTTTAAAAAATAAAAAAGAAAAAGTTAATATTATTTATTAACTAAGAATTATTATCTTCTCTTTTTTGCTTTCTTTTTCTTTGTTGTCTTCTTTTTTGTTACTTTTTTCTTAACTGCTTTTCTTTTTACCGGTTTCTTTTTCTTTGTTGCTTTCTTTTTTACCGGTTTCTTTTTTGCTTTTTTCTTAGCTGGTTTCTTTTTCTTTGTTACTTTTTTTCTTTTTTTTACAACCATTTTTTTAACACCTCTTTTTTTAAATATTATTAATTTATATTAGAACAAAGTCATATATAAATGTTTTTATTTTATAACATTTTTAATTTGCTTGTTAATTTATCAATTTTATCGTCGGTATCAGGACCAATTGCTAAACAAGTAATTGTTGCAGATTTAAAAAAAGTTTTTGCCGCATCTTTTATTAATGCAAAAGATAATTTATTTTTTTTCGCTAACTTATAATAATTAATTAATTCTTTTTTATCTTTAACTTTTAAAACAACCTTTTTCATTCCTAAGTTTTTCCAAACTTTTAATTCTTCATAATCTGTTTTTAATGCAGCTTCGACGGAAGCATGTGCAACTTGTGCACTTAATTTTCCTTTCGGCATCTTTAAATCTTCTCTTACCAGAATAACTTGTTTCATATTTTTAATTTAGTTTTATTTATTTATAAACTTTTGTTTAAGATAGTTTTATAAATTTATTTTTTATTAGAATAATATGTCGAATATAGACGAAGTAAAAGAAAATATTTTAAAAAAATCAGAAGAGCCTGAAGGTCTTAAAGAGATTAAAGGTTATAATTTTGATAAAGAGTTTAATTTTGATGAATTAATTGATTCTTATGAAACTACTGGCTTTCAAGCAAGTAATTTAAGTAAATCTATAAAAATTATTAATGAAATGGAAAAAGAAAAATGTGTTATGTTCTTAGGTTATACTTCTGGTATGGTGAGTTCTGGTTTAAGAGATATTTTTAGATACTTAGTTAAAAATAAAATGGTTGATGTTGTTGTAACAACTGCCGGCGGTATAGAAGAAGATATCATAAAATGTTTAGATCCTTTTTTATTAGGTAAATTTGAACTTTCTGGGAAAGAATTGAGAGATAAAGGTATCAATAGAATTGGGAACATATTAGTTCCTAATTCAAGATACTGCAAGTTCGAAGATTTTTTAATTCCTGTTTTAGAAAAAATAGATAAAATTGTAACACCTTCTGAACTAATTCATATTTTGGGTAAAGAAATTAATAATGAAGAATCAATTTGTTATTGGGCTTATAAAAATAATATTCCTATATTTAGTCCTGCAATTACAGATGGTTCTATGGGGGATATGATTTACTTTTTTATGAATAAAAATCCTGATTTTAAAATTGATATTGCTAAAGATTTGAAAAAGATAAATGATATTTCTATTAATGCTGAAAAAACAGGTTTAGTTATCTTGGGGGGTGGTTTGGTTAAACATCATATATGTAATGCTAATTTAATGAGGGGTGGTTCTGATTATGCAGTTTATATTAATACTTCTCATGATTTTGATGGTAGTGAAGCAGGAGCTCCTCCAGAAGAAGCTGTTTCTTGGGGAAAAATAAAAGGAGATGCAAATTACATTAAAGTCTTTGGAGATGCAACAATAATATTTCCTTTAATTGTTTCTAAGTGTTTTAAGTAACTCGTCTTTCTTTTTTCGACTTGTATGTGTTTTTCCAAATCTTACTAAAGTAGAATTAATTTTTCTCCAATATTTTCTTGGAAATAATTTTTTAAGATCTTGTTCTATTTTTTCTGGATCTTTATTTTTAGTCCAATTTAGTTTTTGTGAGATGTAAGAAACGTGAGTATCGATTCCAATTTCATCTTTTCCTAATTCAGATAAAAAAACATTTGCTGTTTTTCTTCCAACTCCTGGAAGTTCAATTAGTTTTTCAAATTGTTTTGGAACTCCTTTCTTTTCTAATATTTTAGAACAATTAAAAACATTTTTTGATTTTGTTTTGTAAAAGTTAATTGGTTTTATTATTTTTTCAATATCTTTTAATTTAGCATTAGATAATTTTTCTATTGTTGAGTATTTATCAAATAGTTTTTTTGAGGTTGGAATTGTTACTTCATCTCTTGTTCTTGCTGAAAGCATAATAGAAATTAAAGTTTTCCAGTTTTCATTCCAATCTTCTGCTGCTAAGGGCATACTAGAAGAAAGTTTTTTTAGTTGATTTAATTGTTGAATATGTTTCATTTAAATATTTCTCCTGTTTCTTGCGACCAAAATAATAAATCTAAATGATCTAAAGGCATATTTGTTTTTTTACTGAAGTTTATGAATTTATTTTCTATTTCAAAATATTTTTTTGGTGTTAATGATTTAGGTAATTCATTTATTACTTTGTGTTTAATTAGATTTTTTAAAATATGTCTATCTAATATGGCTAAATCTTTATGTCCTATATTTCTTAGAAAATGTGAAGCTTCTTTGTAACCATAACCTTTTACGTTTTTTACTAAGAATTCTCTTAATTCTCTTGAATCTTTATCTTGTTTAATATTACTTAAGATAAAATCATAATTATTTTTTAGTTCATTTAAATATTTTGATTTATTTATATGAAATCTTACGTTTTTTATGTAATCTTCTGGGTTGATGTTTTTATTTTGAAAATCTAGTTCTTTTAATTTTAAAATTGATTTCCAAGCTGATTTTGCTGAAGATTGTGGAGTTAGAATACAAAAACATAATTCATAAAAATAATCTTTATTATTTTCAAACTCTTTTAGTCTTGATTTTATCTCTGGCTTCTTTTTTTGATAATAATCTAATAGAAATTTCATTTTAATTATAATATTAAATAGATTTATAAATTTTTATTTTAATTTGGAGAAAATGAAATTAGAGAATATTGAAAGTTATGAAAATTTGAAAGAAAATTTAGGGAAAAAGGTAATAATATTTAGAACTTGGGGTAATCAAACTATGCATGAGAGGGGTTTTGCTTCTATTGTATATCCTAATCAATATTTTATTGGAGAATTATTTACACAACCCAGTAATAGGAAATTTTGTGGTTATAGATTAACTAATGCCAATTTATTTGATAAAGATTATAATTTATTAAGATCTTGGGGAGATGCTGATATTTATGTAGGATCTTTTGATGTGCAAAAACCAAGATTAGTTCTTGAAGATTCTGTTGAAGCAAATTAATTATTTTAAATGCAATTCTACAACATCTTCATCTTTTAAAATATGATCCAAACCTGTATTGGTTCCATCATGTTTAACTGATTTTCCCCAAATTCTTGCGAATCTAAATTTTTTAAGGAACAATGATTTTATGTTGATTTGTTTATAACCTTTATTTAGTAGTAACAAATAGAAATATTTATAAATAGCTAAATTCTACTGATTTTGAGGTTAAAATGGGTAAACAAACTAATTATCAATTACAAGGAAATCCATTAGTTGAAGTTCCAATAATTGGTCCCTTATTGAATGATGAATTAGGAAAAGAAGTTTTAGATAAACATAATGAAAAATTTAGAAGTGTTGTAAATATAACAGAGGATAATAAATATAAAAAAGGACAACCAATAGCACATTCAAATATTCCAATGACTCTAAGTTATAATCAAATTTTAAGAGATATATCTCCAGATATTCATGTTTTAAGTCCTAAAGAATTAGTTCAATATAATGCTGCAATACAAAATCTAGAACATGCGAAACATCTGCAGATATATGAACACCTACGTGCACATACTAATTCAGTAGTTATTTATCCTAAAGGTGGGTATAATGAAGGTTTAAAACAACAAGTATTAGACATTATAGGAAGAAAAAGAAGAAACTTAGACGTTCCTTTAATAGTGGGAAACTTAGACGTCGAATTTGAAAATAATGAATATGGTTTTAAATTTAAAGAAACACCTTTTATTGAAGTAACAAACGCTCCTTATTTAAAACCTAAAGAGGGAGATTATCCTAAATTAATTTATCATCCATCTAAAGGTATAATGATGATTCCTCCTAATTCTGTTGATAATGGTATTTTATTAAGTCCTCCATCATCTAAGGAATCGGGACTCGCAGGAATTCACTATAGTTTGTACGGTAACTTTTTTCAAACGGGAGGAAAGAGCTTGCTTTATCATGATGATAATTTCCAAGTATTAATTATTCAAGACCCCAAAGGCCATACTGAAAATTTAGAATCTAAAGCAAAAGAATAAATATTTTATTTAGGTAAGTGCAACTCTACTATATCTTCATCTTCTAAGACATGGTCTAAGCCAACTATAACACCTTGATGCTTTACAGAAGTACCCCATATCTTCGCTGATGTTTTTATAATTTTAGAGCTTTTTCTATTGATTTGTTTATTTATTTTAAGAAAATCTTTATGAATAACTTCTGCTAGATTTTTTACTTTAGATTCTTTTTTTAATGCTACTGGAGGATAATCTGGTTTTTTTCCAGGAGTTTTTGTATAAACTTTAATTAAATCTAAAGCATTCCATATTTTTTTAGGAATTTTTTTTGTATCTAAATAAAATTTTTCTTTTTTGTTATTTATACCTAAAATAATTATTTTTTTGTGGATGTCATTATCTTTTAATTCTGAATAAAGTAATTTTAATTGTTCTTTTTGATTTTTATTTAAATTTAATAAAAATA
>JAIOTD010000009.1 GCA_021107205.1 archaeon
CGATCTTATTCAAAAGCAAAGAATGTATGAATTACAAAATAGACCAGAAACACAAGCTTTTGCAAATTTATCCCACGAAATACATGGGAAAAAAGAAGAAAAAAAATATATAAGCTTACAAGAAAATGACTGACTATCAAAATTTTAAAAAAGATTATTTTTCTAGTAGTGAGAAAGGTTATCATATGATGCATTCTATGATGGGTATTCCTTTAAGTCCTCAAACAGCAAATCAATTACAAGAAGCTACAACAAGATTAAATGCAGGAGTAAAAAATATTGAATTAAGTGCATTAAATCCAGAAACTATGGAAGCAATTCCAAAACAACATTTTGAAGAAATAAGGAGGCTATCCCAATTAACAGATACTAAAGCAAGTTTACATGCCCCTGTTTTTGACCTGGGTGGTTTTGGAAAGGAAGGTTGGTCTGAAAGAGAAAGACAACAAGTAGAAGATCAAATGGAAAATGTAATTGACAGGGCTAGAGATATGAGAAAAGATGGAAACACAATAATTAATGTTCATTCTTCTGGTGGAGTTCCAGCTTACGAATGGCAGAAAGAGAAATATAAAGATGAAGAAAAGTTACCTGATGAAGGAAAAAGAATGATCGTTGCAATAGATCAATCTAGCGGAAAATTAGTTCCTATAAAATATGAAGAAAAAGATTATGTTGGAAGAAAAAAAGTGTGGGAACCTAAAGAAAGATTAATAAATCAAAACCAAACAATGTGGGATGAACAAAAATTAAGATTCTTAAATTTTCAAAAAGAAAAAGCAGAAATTCAAGATAGAATTATGCATACAGAACAACAATTAAGACCTTTAATGCAAGGTTACCAAAAAGGTGTTTTAACGCCTCAAGAACAAGAAGAATTAAGAAGAAAAGGTCAAGAAGCGAAAATGTTTAATGATCATTTAGGAGAGATTGACCAACACTTAGGTTCTGGTTTAAATGAAATGCATCACTTACTTAACTACGTTCCTGAAGATGATAAAAAAAAGATGGAAAAATTCAAAAAAGAATTTACTCAAAATTATAAAACTTATGAAGCTAAAATTAGAGATATTATAGAAGAGGGTAAGGAAGAAAAAGATCAAAGAAAACTTAATCAAATACGAGGACAAATGGATGATTTACAAAATCAACAAATGAAAGAATTGCAACATAATTTAAATTTAATTGGAGACCCTAAGGTTCCAAAAAATGAACACATTTCAGCTCCAGAAGTTCTTAAACCAGTAGATGAATTTGCAATTGAAAAAACATCAGAAACAGTAGCTAATTCTGCAATGTACGCTTATGATAAATACAAAAATAAATCTCCTGTAATCTCAATAGAAAATGTTATGCCTGATTGGACAATTGGAAGAGCAGAATCATTAAGAGAAGCTGTTAAAGAATCAAGAGAAAAATTCGCTAAACAATTAGTTGAGAAAAAAAATATGAATATTCAAGAAGCAAGAAGAACAGCTGAAAAATTCATAGGAGCTACATGGGATGTGGGTCATATTAATATGTTAAAAAAATTTGGATATAAAGATGAAGATATTGTAAAAGAAACAGAAAAAATTTCTCCTTACTTAAAACATTTACATGTAACAGATAATTTTGGATTTAATGATACACATTTAGCTCCTGGAATGGGAAATGTTCCTATAAAAAAAATGCTTGCTGAAGTAAAGAAAAAAGTAGGAGAAGAAAATTATGAAAAAATGGCTGCTATTGTTGAAGCAGGAAATTTTGCAGCTCAATTTAAAACAAGTCCTCACTTACCAACATTAGATTATTTTAATAGTCCTTTATATGAAAATAAAGCAGGACCTTATTGGGAAGGCATATCAGAAACTTATGGGGCATACAATTCAGGATATAACTTAATGTTCCCTGAAAAACATCATGAAATGTATGGATCTGGTTTTTCAAACTTACCTCAAGAAGTTGGAGGTCAAGTAACAGGTGATAGATCAAGATTTGCAGGAACGCCAAATCAATAAATTAATATATACCTAAAAATACATATTTCAATAAAGAGGTGTTTATTTTTGAATGAAGAAAAAGTCGCTTATGATTTAGCAATAAAAATTTACAAAAAATTTCAACAAGTAGTTAAATCTATAGTTTTCTTTGGATCTGCTGCAAAAGATAATATAAAAAAACACAATGATATTGATATAATCATAATTGTAGATGACTGTACAATTGATTGGGATGATGAATTAATCGCATGGTACAGAGAAGAATTAGCAAAAATATTAGCAAAAGACCCTCATAAAGATAAACTTCATATTAATACAGTAACATTGTCTACTTTCTGGGATGAATTCAAAAACGGAGAACCAGTTACAATAAATATAGTAAGATATGGTAAATCTTTAATTGACTTCGGAGGTTTCTTTGAACCTTTGAAAATATTATTAGCAAAAGGAAAAGTAAAACCAAGTGCAGAAGCAATTTATAATGCATTACAAAGAGCACCCTATCATTTATCTAGATCTAAATATGGAATATACTTAGCTTTAGATAGTTTATATTGGGCTATGGTTGATTCTTCACAAGCAGCAATTATGATGACAGGAGAAGTTCCACCAAGTCCAGAACACATTCCTCAAATGTTAAGAAGACTCTTTGTTAAAAACGGAAAATTAAAACCTAGATTTATTGAATGGTATAAAGAAATGTATGGTATTATTCATCATTTAAGTAAAGGAGCCATGTTAAACATTCCAGGTAAAAAAATACAAGATTATCAAAAAAGAGCAGATACTTTTGTTGGAGAAATGGCTAAAATAGTAAGAAATTTAGAGTGATAATTCTAATTGATTATTATTATATTTAACTGGATATTTTTTTAACATTTCCCCCACATAATCAGAACTTAATGGTTGAGAAGAAATAACTTGTGGATAAGGAATTCTTGTAGGCACATCTTTATCTAATCTTAATTCTAAGCCACCATTAAAACCAGTACTTTCATTAACAATTGAAGGCAATAATCTTATATTTTCAGAATCTGCAGCATGTAAAATTCCTTCATGTCTACCAGTAGGAGTATTAACTCTTATCCATGTTCCTATATTAGTTCCATATTCTTTTGTTACTAAATCTGCCATTTTAAATTAAAAAAAAGAAAAAAAGATTTATTTCTTCCTCTTTGCATTTTCTTTTGAAGCTTCGTCAATATTTTTTGCTCTAGTATACAACATTGCACCAGATTTCACGTCTTCTGTAAATTTGCCAATCTTTTCTTTGTCAACAGTGTATTTTGCACTTTTACCTTCACCTTCTTGAACTAAATAATCACTTAATACACTTCTTAATGCTATATCTTTGTAATGTGCTAATGATCCTATTTGGTCAAATGCATAAGGTATTCCTAATTGTTCTTTGAAATTTTGATTTTCTGCTTCATCCGCATCAGCTTGTGTTGGATCTTGTTTTAATTTTACAAATTCACTTAAATAAACTTGCAATACTGCAGCAGCTTCAGCTTTGCTTTTAACATCTTTTAATTTTCCATTAATTGAACTTGTTATTTCTTCTAAAACTCCTGTTTTTTTATCATTATATTCCTTTTCTATTTCAGAAACTTGATTATCAATGTTTCCAGTTATATTCATTTGAGCATATTCAGGACCACTTCTAGTAAGTTCCCTAATTAATCCAATATAACCTTGATTATCAACTTCTACATCGTTTTGCATTACTCTTTTTGGACCAGCAATTGTTTGAGTAGCTAATTCATAAAAATGACCTCTTTCAGAAGGACTTTGAGTATTATCTATCTCTCTAGAAATATTACTTAATTGACCTAATCTTAACAATTTTTGTTCTAATGTGAATTCTTTTTGTTCAGCCATTTTAATTCCCCCTTAATAAATATTACATAGAATAACTAGTATTTAAACCTTTCTATTTGTAACTACTAATTAAAAGTAACATTTATTTAATTTTATTACATTTGCATTTAGATTTTAAAAAACCACAACTATGACATTTTTTATTTAATTCTTCTTTAGAACATTTACATTTCTTAAATTCATTTCCACAAAAACAACATTTTTTAATTAAAATTCCTTTTTTACATTCAGGACATTTTTTAGGAACATTATTTGTATAATAAAAAAATTCCCCACATTTATCACAAACATACCAAATTCTAGGTTGAATAATTACCATTTTATTTCTTCTCTAAAAGAATCTTCCTTTCTACACTAGCAACATTCACCCTAACTTTAACAACTACGTCGGGATTTACAGAAATACTATCAATATTATGTTTAATCAAGAATTCAACAATTTCAGGATAATAACTTGGAGCTTGTCCACATATTCCTACTTTTTTACCTTTACTTTTAAACCCTTTAATTATTCTACTTATAGCCTCTAAAACAGCAGGATCTCTTTCATCAAAAAAGCCTAATTTCCCTAATTTAGCAGAATCCCTATCAACACCCAAAACTAATTGAGTCAAATCATTACTTCCTATAGAAACACCATCAATATCTAACTCAGCAAACTTTTCAGGTATTAAAGCCATACAAGGAACTTCTGCCATTAAAAATACATCAAAATCTTCAGTATTCTCCAATCCCATTTCTCTTAAAATATCAATAGTTTCTTTAGCTCCATCTACAGTCCTTACAAAAGGCAACATAACATGAACATTTTTCCATTGTTCTCTTACTTTTTTTATTGCTCTAACTTCTAACTTAAAAGCTTCAATAAATTCTTTGTCAATATACCTACTTACACCCCTCCAACCAATCATAGGATTATTTTCTTCAGCTTCATATTTATCTCCGCCTTTCAAATTTCTATACTCATTAGTTTTAAAATCAGAAAATCTTACAATTAAAGGTCTAGGATTTATAGCACCAGCAACTTTAGAAATTCCTTTAGACATTTTATCTATATATTCCTGAGATCTTCCTTCTTCAATCATATGTAATGGATGTTCACCAATACTACTTGTAATTAAAAATTCTAATCTCATTAAACCTATACCATCGAAAGGCAAGTTCTTATAATCATCAATTTTAGAAGGTTCTCCTAAATTCATAAAAATTTTAGTTCCTGTTATTATAGGTTCCCCATTATATTCTATTTTTTCTTCTTGATGTGCAATTTCAACTTTTCCAGAATAAACTTTACCAGTAGCACCATCAACAGTAATTTCCTGACCTTCTTTTAATATATGTGTAGCTTTTTCAGTACCAACAACACAAGGAACTCCTAGTTCTCTTGAAACAATAGCAGCATGAGCTGTTACACCACCCTCATCAGTAACAATAGCAATAGCTTTTTCCATAGCAACAACATAATCAGGATTTGTCATTCTTGTAACCAAAATATCACCTTTCTCAATTTTACTTAATTCAGTAATATCATGAACAATCCTAACTTTTCCAGAAGCAACTCCAGGACTTGCAGCTAATCCAGATAATATTTCTTCTTTACTTTCACCACTTTTTTCAGCAGTACCCTCTTTAACTTCAGATTTTTCAAACGTAGTAACAGGTCTTGCTTGTAAAATAAATATTCTCTTTCCTTCTAATGCATATTCAATATCCATTGGGATTTTATAATGTTCTTCAATCTTCTCACCATACTTTGCTAATTTTTTAATATCATCTTCTTCCAAAACTTGTTCATTCTTTTGACTATCAGCTAATTTTCTTTTTACAGTTCTACCTAAATGTTCATCTCTAAAAAATCCCCAATCCTGTTCCATAATTTTTTTATGAATAATTTTTAAATTACCTTTACTTACAATGTAATTATCAGGATTTATAGATCCAGAAACAAGAGCTTCACCCAAACCAAAACAAGCTTCAATCATTATTTCATCTTCTTTATTAGTACTTGGATTAATTGTAAACATAACACCGGCTTTATCAGAATTAACCATTCTTTGAACAACTACAGAAATAAGTACTTCCATATGATCAAAATTATTTTTCTCTCTGTAATAAATAGCCCTTGCTGTAAATAAACTAGCCCAACATTTTCTTACAGAATCAACAACATTATTACTTCCTCTAATATTCAAATAAGTAGCTTGTTGTCCAGCAAAACTAGCTTCAGGTAAATCTTCAGCAGTTGCAGAACTTCTTACAGCAACATAAGGTAAATCTCTTCCAGCTTTAATCATATTTAGAGCACTTTCACCAGCCATTTTGTAAACATCTATATTTACATTCAAATGATCATAAGCATCTTTAATCTCTTTTTGAATTTCTATTGGAATTTCAGAATTCAATATCACTTCTTCAATTTCTTCAGATATTTCTCCTAAACCAGTACTATCTTCAATATTTATTTTACTTAAAATCTCTTTTATTTTTTCTTTAATTCCTGCTTTTTCAAGAAATAATTTATAAGCATCAGCAGTAACACAAAAACCAGCAGGCACAGGTAATTCTAAATTATACATAATTCCTAGATTTAGCCCTTTACCACCAACTTGTCCAATATCACCTTTTTTAATATCTCTAAACCATTTAATATTCATACAATAAATTTTAATTAGGAATTTAATAAACCTTTCTATCAAAAACTAAAAATTTGTTATTTAAATTAAAATCCCACATAAAATAAATGTATAAAGAAGGATTAAGAATCCTCCTTATTTCTATTCTTTTAAAGGAATTCTATCTGTATATGGCGTTGATTGGGATTCTTTCAACATCATTTCATATAATTCTGCTTCTTTATCATGGTACTCAGCTTCACTTAAAAGCCCTTCACCCCCGCTAGGATTAAATTTTGGATCAGCACCCCCATACCGATTTCTATGTTTTTCCGCACTAGCCCTTAGCGTTTTAGAAATTTCATCTAGCTTTTTTTCAAAATGATCTCTAGTCGTAGTTTTATAAACACTAGAACTTGTTCTTTCGTGATAGTCTGTACCCCCTCCATATAATACATAAGTTGCATAATTTCTTTCCGGCCATGTTTTATCAGGTTCAAAAGGATTGTTTTCAGATATCCTATTATACATTCTTAATTCAGTATCTGAAAAACTTCTAGTCAAATCTATGTTTGATCTTAACCCTCTTATTTGATCAATTTTGGCATCAAGTTTTTCTAATATATTAATTTTATTTTTCATTTTATTTTCCCCCAAATTTATTATTACTTAGTAGTGTTTTTTACATTAATATAAATCTTTTTCAACAGAATTTTAGAAAAAAGACAAAATTTAAATACTAATTGTATTTATACTAAAAATATGACTATAAACTTAGATTTGAAGGACAAAAGATTATTATACGAGCTAGATTACAACTCGAGACAATCATCCTTAAGAATAGCAAAAAAAATAGGACTTTCACCAGAAGTTGTAAACTATAGAATTAAGCGTTTAGAAAAAGAAAACATCATTAAACAATATCAAATTATTGCTAATCTTTCAGCACTTAATATTTTACAATTTAAAATTTGTTTATCATTTCAGCATTTAAATTCAAAGAAACTTAATGATATTATTGATAAACTTAAAAAAATAAATTCTATTAAGTGGATAGTTTCATGTAAGGGAAATTGGGAATTAATTATTTCTTTAGAAACAGACTCTATTGAAAATATGAATCAATTAAAAAATAATGTTATTGCTCTTTTTGAGAATCACATTAGAGATAAAGCAATCTCTATATTAGTGGAAGCACAAAATTACAATAGAGATTATTTAGTAAAAGATACATCTACATTAGAAAGATCTAGAATTATTATGAAACAGTCAAAAAAATATGAAACTAACAAAATAGACTTAGCAATATTAAAATCTTTAGCAGAAAATTCAAAAAAGTCAATTGTGGAAATAGCAAAAGATCTAAATCAAACAGTAAGAATAATAAATTATAGGATAAAACAACTTGAAAAGAAAAAAATAATTTTAGGATATAAAATAGCAATAAATTACGAAAAGTTAGGTATTAAATTATTCAAGACATTTATTTATCTTGATAATCAAAGTAAAGAAAAAATCAACTTATTAATTAAATATTTGGAGCAAAACAAAAATTTAATTCATCATGTTAAGGTACTTGGAAATTGGGATTTAGAACCTGAATTTGAAGTTTATTCTGAAAGAGAATTTGATAAAATATTAGAAGATATAAAAGATAAATTTTCAGATATTGTGAAAAAAATTGAAACTATAACAATATTAAAAGAGCATAAGTTTGTATATTTATAAAGATTAAGAATCCTTTCCCCTATTAAAAAAATATTTTTCAGCTTTTTATCAAAAACTATTAATAAATTGTTATCTTATCTAAAATTATGAATAAACAAGAATTAATAGAATCATGGAATCAAGAAGGATTAAAAATAAATCCAAGAGTTTTAGACGCTTTCAGAAAAATAAAAAGAGAAGATTTTGTTCCTCAAGAAGTTAAAAATTTTACTTATGTAGATACGGCTTTAAAAATTGGTTATGAACAAACAATATCACAACCAAAAACAGTAGTTCTGATGTTAGGTTGGCTTGAATTGCAACAAGGTAATAAAGTTTTAGAAATAGGAACTGGTTCAGGTTATAATACAGCTTTAATCTCTGAATTAATAAAATCTAATGGAATGTTATATACAACAGAAATAATCCCACATTTATATGAACAAGCAAAAGAAAGATTAAGAAATTATCCTAACATTGAAGTTTTAAACATCGATGGAACAAAGTTTTCTAAAGGAAAATTAGATAGAATAGTTTTTACAGCTGGATTAAATCAAATGCCTTCAGCAGAATATCTTAATAATAATTTAAATAATGGCGGAATTTTTCTTGCACCTATAGGACCTGAAGAAACTAAAAATATGATTAAAATAGTAAAAAGAAAAGATAGACTAGAGCCTACAAAGTTAGGAATTTTTAATTTTGTTCCTGTAACACATTAAGAATTCTTTTCTATAACAACACTAAACTTTCCAGGTAATCTTGGTCTTGCAGTTTTTATTGCTTCTTTTGCAATATCTAATCCTATTTTATCAACACTAATTGAAAATACAGTTTTTCCCTTCTTAACTTGAGCTGCTAAACCCATAGCTTTTCCAAAAGAATGACTCATTCCAGTCTGTAATCTATCTGCCCTTGCTCCACTCAACATTTTATTTTCTCTTAATATATGGTGAGGATAAGGTTTAATTTTCATAAAGAAACCTTTAGGCCCTAATTTGCTTTGTAATCTTCTATTAATAACTAATCTTGCAGATTCAACAGCATTATGTCTTAATTGAATTGATTGATTACTAATCAAATTAACTTTAAACTCAAAATCTTTTTTATTGTCACCCATATCATATCTAACAATTTTACTTTGAGGAACTGCTTTGATGTAAGATTTACTTTTAACCTTGCTTTTTCTAGTATAAGCTCTTGTTATTTTTCTATAACATCTTCCAACTCTTAAACTTACCATTTTATTCTATTTTTACCTTTTGACCTATACTTTGTCCTGGCATTCCTGTTTCAAATTTAACTCTCAAAGCTCCACTATTTCCATGTAATCTCTTTATTTCACCTTTAATCTCTTTTTTCTTTTTTCCAGGACTTGTCCATATAATTTTTTTACCAACTAATTCTTTAGCTTTATCTTTACTTAGATTAGCTTGAATAATCATCTGATTAGTATATTTATGCTTTTGACTTCCTCTAAAATTCACAATAACAGCTTCCATTTTAAAATTCATACAATATGAGTATTTAAAAAGCTTTCTTTAAATTAAATGCCTAAAAATTTTAGTAATTCATAGATAAGGAAAACAGGCCAGACGATCGCTTTTAAAAAACCTAAGACACCACCCCAAAAACTTGTTGCAGTAGATATATAATAAATTGCAGCACCGACAAATCCTAATCCATAAAACGCACTTGAACAAGCTCCACATCCACTTTTACATTCTTTCTTTACCATTTTAAACCTTTTAATGATTGCAACATTCACATCCTTCTTCAAAACACATACATTCTGGTTCATAATATTCTTTAGAGTGTTTACATGATGGACATAATTCAGGTGGAGTTGTTCCTTCATGAATATGACCACATTTACTACACTTCCATCTTATTGGTTTATCTCTTTTGTAAACACTTCCATCTTCAACCATCTTAAGTAATTTTTTGTATCTTTCTTCATGATGTTTTTCTACTTTTGAAATTTCATTAAAAAGCTTCACAGCTTCATTATTTCCTTCCTTTTCAGCATCTTTTGCAAAAGTGGGATACATTTCTGTGTTTTCATAATGCTCTCCTTCTATAGCATCTTTCAAATTTGCTTTTGTATCTCCAATACCTTTTAATAATTTAAATTCATCTTTAGCATGTTGTTTTTCATTATCAGAAGTTTCTTCAAAAATTTTAGCAATATACAAATATCTTTCTTTTCTTGCAACTTTTGCAAAATAAGTGTATTTATTCCTTGCCTGACTTTCACCTGCAAATGCAGCTTTCAAATTTTCTTCAGTTTTACTCATTTTATTACACTCCCAAATTAATCAATAAACTTTCAACTTAGATCTTTTAAAATGTTTCTTATTTTTCTTCAAAATATCATTTATAAAACTTTTAGCATCATATAATTCTCTTTCTACATTAACATAAGATTTTCCTTTATCAAAAAATACTCTTTTTCCTTCCCATTTATTCCTAAATTTCTCTAAATTAGCTTTATCTTTTTTAGGAGGACCATAATGTCTCATTTTTTTATCTAAATATAATTTTTCTAAGTAAAACCACATCATTGCTTTTTTACCAAAAAGAAAATCACTTTCTTCTACAATAAAACCTTCTTTATTTAATCTATTCTCAATAAAACCATAAAATTTAGATAATTTTCCACCTATAGAATCTTTCTTACCTTTGTTAGGTTTAATATTAATTAAAGCAACTTTATCTTTTCTCAAATTTATTTTACTTTCATAAAAGAAATTATCACTTGGTTTTTTCATAAACTCTTGACATAATTTAATAAATTTCTTTAATCTTTTTTCACTCAAACCAGCAGCAGCATTCCTATCTTTTTGAACAGGATCAATAATTATCAGAGGACTTATTTTGCTTTTATTTAACTTATCTAAAACTTCTTTCTTACTCTTATAATATTTCTCAATATCAATTATTTCTTTATCTTTCCATTCAGCAGCATTCTTAATTAAATCAATAAAACTTCCATAATGGGTAACTAAAACCTCCAAAATATATCCACTAAAACCACCAATATAACTTTCAGCACCATACAAATTATTAGCCCTACAAAATTGTTTAGCTAATCTAACTTGATCAGAATCTTTCAAATTCTTTTTAACCCATTTAGCATGTAAAGGACTAACATCTGTTATATTAACAGCTTCTTTGCTTTTCTTAATATCTAAAACAGGAATTAATTCAAAAACATATCTTCCTTTTTTTAATTGATAATAATCTCTAGAACCATGAACCGTACTAACATTTCCTAGTTTCTTTTTTAATAATTTAGAAATATCTTTATCTTTGTATTTTTTATAATCAAACTTAACAAATATATCAATATCACAGTTATTTCTTAACCAAGTATCTTTTGCTAAACTTCCTGCTAATTCTAATTTTAATTTAGGATATTTATCTATAAATTTATTTACTAATTTCTTAACCTTTTTTTTATCTTTTTCATTAGGTTTAATCTTAGACAAAATCTGCATATTACTATTAAAATATCTTAATATATAAATTTAGTGGAGACTAAAATATTTATCCTTATTTTATACCTAAGCTGTTTTGAAATATAATATCTATCAGCTTCGGAAATTAATATAAAAAACCATTTACAATTAAAATGTGGAGGTAAAAATGGATTTAAAATATGCTCTTGCATCAGAAAAAAATTATATTGATATTGACGAGAAAGAATATGATAAAAGAATGATTTTACAATCATGTATAGATAAAATAAAGTATGGTGTTAAGAAAGGAAAATATGGAAATAAAATTTTATTAAAAGAACAGCAAGTGATTCTCCAAGAATATTTTGAAGATTTGATAATAAATAATAAATTGAAGAGTCCTCATACAATTAGAAATAACATTAATCCCATATTTAATTTAGGGATTGAAATAAGAAAACCGTTTTCTCTAATAACAAATGAAGAAATTAAAAAATATTTAATAGATTTGAAAGGGAAATATGCTGATACTTGTTTTAATATAAAAGCAGATATAATAAAAAGATTTTTTAAATGGTTAGGAAAAAAAGGAGAATGTTCTGCTTCATTAGACTGGTTGAATTGTAGTTTTAAAAGTGAGAACATTTTAGATGAAAATGATTTACCTAATCATGAAGAAATTAAAAAAATGGCTATGGTTGGAAATAAGCGAGATTCCTGTTTTTTGATGGTTGCCTATGAAGGTGCTCTAAGACTAAGTGAATGTTGTAGGATTAAGTTAAAGGATATTACATGGAATGATGATTGTTCTGTTTACATATTAGTTAATGGAAAAACAGGAAAACGACGTTTGTTATTTATTGATTCTGTACCTTTTATAAAAAGTTGGTTACAGGAGCACCCTTTTAGAGATAATCCTAATGCAGCACTTTTTGTCAATAGAGCAAAACATTATGGAAGACAATTAAAGCAATTAGGTGGGTGGGATATAGTAAAAAAATTAGCAAAAAGAGCAGGTATAGAAAAAAAGATTAGAACCCATAAACTTAGACATGCAAGACTAAATTATCTTGCTAAATATTATGGATTTAACGAAAGGGACTTAAGAAAGTTTGCAGGTTGGACTGGAAACTCAAATATGCCTAATGTATATCTTCACTATGATATGGATGTGGTTGATGATAAAATTAAAGGTGTAAAAGGTATGACAAATAATACTTTAGAACAACAGAAACTACAACATGAAAATATGCTGAAAGGTATAAAGTGTGATAAATGTGGAGCTATGAATCCTTCTACAAATGTAATTTGTGATGAATGTAATGAAGTTTTTGAAGTGGTAAGAAGAGAAAAAGCAGATAATAAATTAAATAAATTATTTGCTGATGATGAATTTAAAGAATTAGTTAAAGATTTCTTAAAAAATAAAAATTTAGAAGGTTAAAAATGGAAGAAGAAAATTATGAAAATAAAGAATTTAAAAAATATTTGAAGAGTTGTTCAAAAGAACAAATCGAATTTATGGTAAAGTATGGTGAGAAGGATATACCCGTAGTGAATTTTGAAGGTATGAAATTTGTTTGTGAACAATTTATAAAAAATGAAGGCAGAGATTTACCTTTAGAAATTTTAGAAGATTTATATGTAACTTTTGCACCATTTATAACAATTAGATACGAAAAAAATGGAAAAGTACATCATGATTGGAATAATAATAAAGGAATATTAGTAGGAATTAGATTATGGGATGCAATTCAAGATAAGATGTTTAATAAATATGATTGGAAAGAATGGGATGTTGAGAAGAAAAATAAAAAGAATAATTGGGGTAATGAAAGGATGATGAAACAATATTTTGAACCTGTTAATAAAAGGATAGCACTTCTAACAGAAAAAGGTTTTGATAGAAGTCAATATTATAATATGAATAAAATTTGTGAATTAATTAATATTATTTCAAAATTAGGAGGTAAATAAAATGAAAGCAATAGAATGTGAACTATGTACTAATGGACATATAATTTGGTATGAAGAACTTAAAGCGTTTATCTGTGATAAGTGTGGCGTTCTTCATAAATGAGGATTTAAGGCAAAAGATTATAGATTCCTTTTCTTTTTTTAAAAAAGTCTTTTAGGTAAAAAATTAAAATACTTTTCTGCTCTTAAACTTAATATTGAAATTTCATCTAATTCTAATTCTTCTACAGATATTTTAAATTTCTTTTTATCATCATAATCTATA
>JAIOTD010000054.1 GCA_021107205.1 archaeon
AAGATGCTTTAGGTAATTTAGAAACAGAATATGTTGAAGTTGATATTGTAGATAGTGTTGCTCCATCAACAGTAAAAGAAATTCTTGGTCCACAAGAAAATGGTGATGGTAGTCCTATAGATAAATATATCACAAGTGAATCAACAATAAGATTAGAATGTACTGATCCAAATCCCCATCCAGTTGATGATGTAACTTTACATTGGGAATTATACTGGAGTGAAAATTGTGAAGGCTGGGGCGAACCTATGGATAGTGGTGATGTTTCAGGATATCAAGAATTTAATGGTTTAAGTGACTCATGTCATAAGTTAAGATATTATTGTGAAGATGCTTTAGGAAATTCAGAAGAATTATGGCAATGGGAGGAAGTTGATGCTGTTGATAATGTCGCTCCACATACTGAAAAAATTGTTGGATATCCTCAGTATCCAGGAACAGGAAATACTGATTGGTGGATAACTCAAAACACCCCTATAGATTTAATATGTAATGATCCAGGTCCGCATCCTGTTAATGGAGAAATATTGTACTGGAGATGGAAAGTTGATGATGGTTCATGGAACGGGTGGTATCCTGATTATGATGGTTATAATAGGATATGGTTTGGAGAAGATTCAAATCATACATTAGAATGGTATTGTGAAGATGCTTTATTAAATACAGAAATTACTCAAACTGAAGTAGACCAAGTTGATACAGAAGGACCTGTTATTGAAAAATGGGTAGAAGGTGGCCCATATGCACAAGCTTTTGAAGAAATTGAAATTTGTGCAAATGTATATGATATAAAGCAAACATTAAATCCTGGTGTTGGTGTTGATCCAGAAACAGTACAATCAATTTTAACAAGTAATGATGATACTGAAAATGTAGATATGAATTTTACAGATCCAAACTTGTATTGTGGAACTTGGGAAACTGAAATGTGTGGTAGTTGGAATCTTAAAGTTGAAGCATATGATTATTTACAAAATTATAATATTGAAAATGGTGTTAATATAATTGTTGATACAGCACCTGCATGTATGAAAGTAGAGAATCCACACGCAGGTGGTTGGTACAATGATGGAGAAATATTCACTGTACAAGGTTGGACATTTGATAATGGTGGTGATGATCAGTGTATTGCATCAGGCGTTGAGACTATAGAATTTTATGCATTAGATATAGGATATGATGAATGTGCACAAGAAGATATTAATACTTCAGATGATTTTATAGACTGTGTCCATAATTTAGGTGGAGTTCCTGTATATTTAGGAGAAATAAATGAATCTCATATAACTGGAAGTGAATATATGGGATTATTAAGAATGCCTGAAGAAAGTGGATTTGGATTAATAGATGTTGTTTATATGTGGTATGTAATAACTGATAGAGCTGGAAATGTTAGAGTTGATTTTGCAAAGAACTGGGCTCATCATCCAGAAGAACCATGTGAAGATGGGACTGTGATATCAATGAATATTGATAATGAAGGACCAAGAGTAATTATAAGTTACATAGATGGTTTAGAAAATCCTGTAACAAGTGAGGATGTGGTAACTGTTATGGCTGATGTAGAAGACTTTGCATCACAACCACTTGGATGTTCAGCAAATATATATCAATATGATGATGAAACACCTGTTTTAATATTTGAAAATATTCCGGGAGTTTTAAGTGGTCAATATGAATGTACTGTTACAACTGAAATACCAACAACATATTTAGAATCTTCAGATGCATTAACAAGTGGAGAATATATGTTTGAAGTAGTTGCATGGGATTCTGAATTTAATTATGAAAGTGATTTTGTTGACTTTATAATAGATAACACAAGACCAACTATGTCTGTTGTAAGTCCGTTAGAAGGTGAAGTTTATAATGCAATGTTCCCAGTATCCTTGAGTTTAGATGATGATACCGGAATAGCTGCTGAAACTGTTCAATTTAGAATAATGGAAATACCTGTAATTGGTAATTTATTCTGTTTATTTGAAGGTTCATGCGAAGATACTGGTTGGGTTGAATTAAGTCAAGATAATGGATTATATACAAATACAATTGATCTTGTAAATTATGGTATTAGTGGACAAGGAAGATATGTATTTGATGCAGTTGCTTGTGATATTTTATATACACCAGATGAAACTGTTCCTTTAGGATTTGTATTAGATACTAGAAACCAGATGCATTGTAGAATGATTACAGAGCATGGTGCTGATTCACAAGAACCTGAATGTGGTAATGATATTATAGAAGGTGAAGAATATTGTGATGATGGTATAATGAATGGTGAACCCAGTTATTGTAATATTGAGTGTACTGATTATGTAGAAGAAGTTTTGGATGTTAAAATAAATGAGTTTCTTTCAGATCCAATTGAATTTGATGAAAGAGGAGAATCAGAAGATTTTGAATGGATTGAATTATATAATCCTAATTCATTTTCAGTTGATTTAACTAATTGGACAATTGAAGATGGAACAGTGTCACCTTATGATTTGTCAGGAAGTATCTTGGGATTTGGTTATAGGGTATTTACACAAGGAACTCATCAAGACTTTTTATTAGATGAGAGTGGAGATACAATTGTGCTTAAAGATGATGGTAGTGAAATTGATAGGGTAGCTTATGGTGATTGGAATGGTAATGATCCTAATAATAATGTAGATGCACCTTATGGAGAAGAATCAGCAGGACGTTATCCGGATGGATTTGATACCGATGTAGATAATGTAGACTTTTGTCTTATGACTCCAACAGAAGGTTCAACAAACGGTAATTGTTTAGAAGGGGATTAATGAAAGGGGTTGAGGGAGATTAAGACAATGAAAAAACAATTTATTTTATTATTTATTTTTTCTTTAGCATTGGTTGGAGTAGTATCTGCTATTGATTGGCCTATTTGTATAGATTTGGTTGCTCCTGATGCACCAAGCAGTTTATCTTTATCTGGTAATGTTGATTTAACTTGGAGTGAACCTAGTGATTTTCCAGAATGTAGTAGTATAAAGCATTATAATATTTATAGGGATGGAGTAGAAATAGATCATGTTACTGGAACTTCTTTTAGTGATGGTCCTTTAATAGATGGTACAACTTATTTTTATAGAGTTGAAGCTGTTGATAAAGCTGGAAATGTGGGTGAATTTGTTGAAGGTTCTATAACTGTTGGAAGTGGTGGCGGTAATAACAATGATGGTAACGGTGGAGGAGGCTCCGGCGGTAGTGGTTCTAGTAGATCAACAGGAGCTGTAACTGCAGATACAACAGAAGAAGATGGAGATGAAATTAATTTAGATGATTTAAGTGGGAACGGTGATGATATTTTTAGTACAGATGGATCAAGTAATGATATTACAGGTGCTGCAATAACAGATACACAAAGTGCAAGTTTGAAAACAGGAATAATAATTTTAGTGATAATAATAATTTTAGGATTGATACTTTATTATTTGTTCTTTAATAAAAGCAAAGGTAAGAAGAGCAAAATAAACTGGAAATTTAAATAAATATATTTATATATTTATTTTTTCTTTATTTTTTATAATGGTAAGAATAAATTTAGATAAAACTGTTGTTATAGATGGAATAGAAATTCTTAGAGAATCAGTTTTAAGTGAATTTGATTTTGAACAAACTTGTGCAGATCAAGAAATTAATTCTTTAGGATACTGGGTTAAACCTTCAAATGTTTTATTACCTAGGAATGGAAGAGAACATGAGAGTTTAATTGATTTTATGTATGAAATATCAAATCCAGATCCTACTGATGAATATCCTAATGGTTAATCTTTTACTTTTTCTATAATATCTTTCATTATTTGTGCAGTCATATTTGGATAGAAATAGCTCATAAATCGAGAAGTTTCAATTTCAATTATAGTTTTATTTTTTGTAGGGAATAATTTTCTTTTTGGACCATGAGCTAAACTAGCATCAAACGCATTTTCTACAGTAACCTGAGGTAATGGACAATTATCTAATGCCGATTTTACCGTCGTTAAATAATTTTGAGGTGTAAAACTTTGTTTTAATCTTTTTATTAAGTAAGGTGTTGCATATTGAGATATTTTGGTCATATCACTTTTTATTATAGATTGCATTTCTTTTGTCATATCTTTAAGATTAAAACTTTTATACATATTAATTATTCTAGCAACCATTCTCTGAGTTTCAAAAAAAGTCATTTGTTTATATCCTAAATCAACTCCCTTAAAAAATTTATAATATTTAGTATTAATTTCTTCTAATATTTTTTTGATTTTAGATTTTTTTATTCCAAGTTCACCAAAAGTAACAAAGTCAACAACAGATGGTAAAGATTTCATTCTAATAAAAGATGAATGCATCATGATTATTATATTTCCTTTACTAACTTCACCCCAAAAATTTTGATATATTCTTAATTTTTCATCATATTGTTCTTCATTTTTTGCTACAAAACCATATTTTTTTCTAAAATTAAATAATTTATCTTGGTCTTTAGAATTATCAGGGTTTTTAAAAATAGGATAATATTTTATAGCATCTTTTAATTTAGGAACATCCCGATTAAAATCAACACCATAAATTCTATGTCTTGGCATATTGGAAATTATTAAAGTTCCTTTTGTTTTATTCCAGATTAAATTAGCAATAGTTTCTGAGTTATCATCTCTTGTGTTAGAATTTTCCATTGCAGGTCCTGAATGAGGTGCAACTATCATAGGATCTACATTGGCTGTTCTATAGAGATTATAGCCTTTTTTGAATTGAATGTCCATTTTTTAAGAGGAGACCTAAAAATATATAAAGCTAGTTTTTATTTTATAATTATGGTTGAATTTAAGAATAATTTTATTGAACATTATAGTAAATTAATAGATATTGAGAAATTTAAGGAATATTGTCTAAAACCTCTAAGGAAAAGTATTAGAGTAAATACTTTGAAAATTAGTGTTAATGAATTGAAGAAAAGATTAAAAGATTATAATCTGGAAAAAATTCCTTGCATTAAAGAAGGTTTCTTTGTTGGTAAATCGGTTGTTGGTATGGGTAACTTGGTTGAACATAGTTTGGGTTATTTTTATATGCAAGATGCTGCAAGTATGATTCCTCCTTTGGTTTTAGATGTTAAGGAAGATGATTTAGTTTTAGATGTAAGTGCTGCTCCGGGAAGTAAAACAACTCAGATGGGTGTTATGATGAAGAATAAAGGATTGATTGTTGCTAATGATATAAAATATGAAAGATTAAAGTCCTTGCAAATTAATTTACAAAGAGCCGGAATAAGTAACACAATTATAACTTTAATGAATGGCCATAAAATTAAAGGGAAATTTGATAAAATATTGTTGGATGCTCCATGTTCTGGAACTGGTGCTATAAGAAAATCATTAGGAACTTTAGAAATATGGAATCCTAATATGAATAAAAAATTAAGTATGATTCAAAAAAAATTATTATTACATAATTTTGATAATTTAAATGAAGATGGTGAGTTAGTTTATTCTACTTGTTCTGTTGAACCTGAGGAAAATGAAAAAGTTATTGAATTTTTATTAGAAAATAAAGATGCTAAGTTGGAGAAAATTGATTTAGATATTAAAAGAAGTGAAATTATTTCTGATAATAAAGAAGTGAAAAAATGTTTAAGAATTTGGCCTCAAGATAATGATACTGAAGGTTTCTTTGTTGCTAAGATAAAAAAGAGTTAATTTATTCTATTGTTCCTGAAAATTTAACTGTTGTTTTGTGAATTATTTCCGAAGATGTTAAAGAATATTCTATATCAAAATCACCAGAAAATTTATCTCCTAATTCTAGTCCTAAAGGATTAATACAAGCTCCATAAAAATATAGTGAGTAAGTACCTCCATAATTGTTTGAAGTGTCGATATTACCAACGGGTGAAAAACCGGTACATCCTTCTATAGGTCCTGAAGATATACTAGCAAAATTTACATTTAGAGGAATGTTAATATCTATTTGGAAGACATACATACCTAATTTAACATCATTACAATTAAGAGGAGCTCCTACAGTACATATATTTGGTGTACTTGGATTAAATACACCCAGATAAAATAAAGCTACTAATGCAATTAAAACAATTAGAATAGCCCAACCATATGTCATCAGATACTCCATAGCTGTCTGACCTCTTTTTAACATGTAATTTATATTAGAATTGTTGTTTATAAATTTTATTAAAAATTAATTTATTACACATTGACAGTAAAACTTATATCATCATTATCTGCAAACATAACAGGGACAGGAGTACATGTTGATGTTTCATTAAATGGTACAGACCATCGTTCCATACATCTTATGTAATGTGTTCCTGTTACTACGTCTACTGTAAGATCTAAACTAGCATTCCAAAATCTATCATTACAAACTGAAGAACCAGTACCTTCAATAACAGTACTACCAAAATCTATATTTCTCCAACTGCTTCCATTATTATATGCTATTGCATATCTAGTTTCATTAGAATAAGTACAAATTTCACAATCAATATGAATATTATCTCCTCCATTAACAGAAGAATTACTAAGATAAATATTATTTACATACATGTAACTAGATCCATCAGTGGTATCATTACAATTATCCATGGTTGCATCTGTATCATCTTCATTTCTACCAACACAAAAAACACTTGTTGAACTTGCAGAACCACCAATATTACATTGTATTGGAGAACTTTCTATTGAACCACCACTTCCCCCCTCATATCTAGCAGTACCACTTCCTTTTACTGTGTGAATAACAGTACTTGATTTAGTGTAACTAATTTCAAATTCTACATTTCCTGCTGAAGAAACAGGACAGATTATAATATTTTGTTGACCTGATACAAAA
>JAIOTD010000070.1 GCA_021107205.1 archaeon
AGGTAAATGTCCCACTTCCCCTGTTGTTAAAAAAAGTTAAACTAAATACAAACCTATCAAGAATCCTATGATGATAAAAATTAATCCGATTCTCCCAAAAAATTTCAATGGTTGATAATCCCTATATATTCTAAAAATATTAATCCATGCTTTGACAGCATAATCAAAAGAACTTCTAAATAATTTGCTTTTTCTTGTTCTATTAGTATTAATGGGTATTTCTCCTATTTTCATACATGATTTCCCAACCCTAATCAATTGTTCTTGGGTGTATGTAAAACTATTTATTAAAGGAAGTTGAGCAACTTCTTTTGTAAAAGCTCTAAAACCTGTTGTGGTATCACTTATTTTCATTCTAAGCAAATTAGAGAAAACTCTAGCAAATGCCTTATTTCCAAATCTTTTCATAAAAGATCCTTTATATCTTCCCCTTCCAAATCTACTACTTAAAACTAAATCATAACCTTGTTCAATTTTTTTAATCATTAAAGGAATATATTTAGAAGGATATTGTCCATCAGCATCAGTATGAACTATAACATCCGCTTTTAGTTTGATACATTCTTCCATTTCTCTTTTAAAAGTTTCTGCTAACCCTAGGTTTCTTTTATTACTAACTACTATTGCTCCTTGTTTTTTAGCTACATCAGCAGTTTTATCAGAACTACCATCATTAAGAACAAGAATTTTATAATTATATTTTGTTTCCTTCATAGAAATTTTAATTCCTTTGATAACTTCATCTATTGTTTTTTCTTCATTATACGCTGGAATTGAAATAATAACATTCATAAATTAAAGCTCCCTTATTATTTTCAAGGATAAAAGAATAATTATATCAACCTTATTAAATTATCCTATTTTCTAAAACAAGATTTTATTTGGAGTTTGTATTTTAAATTTTTCAAAAATAAGTAGGAATTATATTATTATATTTTTTTATTCAATATAAAATATAATCCAATTATCCCAATTACAAAAGTTGTAACGATAAATAATAAAAAACTTGCATTTATTGCTACTTCTTTAGGTATATTAAAAAAGGATAATAAAATGGCTGATAGGCCTTCTCTTACACCCAATCCTGAAATCGTCAAGGGCAATATATTTGTTAACATAATAAGAGGTTGAACGAATATAACATCACTAAAAGATATATTAACCTTTAATCCAATTAGTATAAGGTAAAATTGAATTAAAGGTATTATGTATGTCAAAAAAGTAATAAATAAAGTTAAACTAATAATCTTATTCTTTTTTGGTAATTTTACAGAAGAAAATAGATCAATCATTTTCTTAGATTTTAGAATTTTAAATAAAAATTTAAAAATTCTTATTATAATATTTGGGTTATATATCAAAAAAATTATTAGAAATGCTAAAATAACCACAGTAATTAGTAATTTTATATTAAATAACAAAATAATTCCTATTAAAGAATATATAACAACAACAAAGAGATCTAATAACTTATCTATTCCAACTAAAAAACCTATTTTAGCTTTATTTTTCTTGAAATAGTAAACCCTAGCTATTTCTCCTATTCTTCCAGGGGTTATCAAACCAAAACACATTCCGACTAAAAAAGATTTTAGAACTCTTGTAAAATTGAATTTACCTACAAATCCTCTGATTAAAAGGAACCATTTAAAAGATTTTAATAATACAAAAGGAATAGTCAATAGTAATGCTAAAAATAAATAGATTATATTTGAATTTTTTAAATTATCTATTAACTTATTAATATCAATTATTAAGAGGATTATAATTATTAAAATTAAGGTTACAAAACTTCTTAAAATAAGATTTTTATTCATTTTAAAATCATTTATCTATATAGTATATTAACTTTTTTATTTTATCTAAATATTTTAAATAAAAACTTTTATATAAATTAAATTAATTGACTAAAAGATGGAAGAAAAAAATATTGGAGGAAATTATTATGATAAACATAATTCAAAAAATCCGATTGTAAAATTTTTAATGAAAAATTTTTATAATATTTTTATTGATTTAATTAAAAAAGAAAATATTTCTACTATGGTGGATGTTGGTTGTGGGGAAGGGCATTTAACAAAGATTTTACAATTTTATTTCAAAAAAGAACACAGAAATGTTAAGATTACTGCATTAGAATATAATGACAAAACTATATTTCTTGCTAATAAATTATATCCCACATTAAATGTTAAGGAAGGAAATATCCTTAAATTAAGAGGAAAGTATGATCTTTTAATTTCATCAGAAGTACTTGAACACATAAAAGATTATGAAAAAGCGATTAGTGAATGTAAAAAAGTTTCCACAATTTGCATTTTTTCTGTACCTAATGAACCTTTTTTTAGAATTACAAATATTTTAAGATTAAAATACTTAAAGAGATTAGGCAACACCCCCGGCCACTTGAATAACTGGTCAAAGAAAGATTTTTATCAACTATTGAAAAGTCATTTTAAGTATGTAAATATTAAAACAACAAGTTTATGGAATGTTGCAATTTGTAAACAACCCATACTTAAAAAATAGGCCCGATTTTAAATGATTTATTTTAGTTATTAATATTTTTATATATGAATATTTTTCCTTTAGTTTCTTTAATCTTTGTTAAATTTAATTTATGTTTTGATATAATATAATCAAAATTTTCATTATTAGAAACATCGCCAATTCTAATTTCATCATTCATCCAAAAGCCCATAATAGTCATATAAGGATCACATAAACTAGATTGATTTAATTTTATAACTTTAGATCCACAATCTCTTTGATCAAACAATACAG
>JAIOTD010000036.1 GCA_021107205.1 archaeon
ATTGAATTGTCCCATAAATACCATATACCACTAATAATTTTGAAAAATTATCTAGCTCTCTAATCAAAATTTCACTATTTGCAACTAAATCAAACATATATGAAGCTTTGTCAATTGATATATGCCCATATTCTAGAGACTGATCGACAAAACTACCAACATAATTATCAAAATAGTCTTTGCCAATATCCATTTTAATAGAAAAAACTAAACTATTTCGGCCCCCATAACAGGTTCAACCACATTTTCTAAATCTCTTCTATTTTTTATTATTTCGTAAGTTCCTGAAATGGCATTTCCTAATGCGTACAATCCAGAGGCAACAATTAAGTAAATTGGTTCATCATTGTTAGCTTCATTTATTACATAATTCAAAGTATAAGCCTGGGGCACTAAACCTAACAAAGTTCCAAAAACACCAAAAGTATTTGTAATGGAATTATCACTTCCATTTCTTTGTAAAAATGTTTCTTCATTTAATAGTTTTCTACAAAAAGTAGGTATTCTAGAAGGAGTTATCCAAGAACCCCAAGCAAAATTTAAAAAATATTTTGCAGATTCTATAACTACAGTTCTATTTTCATGTTCGTGTTTTCTTAACATTTCATAACCTAGAATAAATTTAGGGAAATCGCACAGTTTATAAGTTTAATTGAAAAAATTACTAACATAATCTTCTGGTTTCAAAGTTATTTTCAAATTATGATCATCACCAAAACATTTCTTGTAATTATTCCATTTATATCTCTCATCTAAAAATACCATAACACCTTTATCAGTTTCACTTCTAATACACCTTCCAGCATTTTGTATTGATTTAATAATTGCAGGATAAATATAAGCATAATCCCAACCCCTACTAAATCTATCTTCATAATATCTTATCAATTCTTTAGTTTCTAAATTAGATTTAGCCAAAGGAATTCCAACAACTAAAACACCTTTCAAATAATCACCCATCAAATCAATACCTTCCCCAAAACTTCCAGAACTAACAGCTAACAAAACAGCTCCAGAATCTTTATATCTCTTAAATTTATTAAGTAATTCATCTCTTTCAGCCTTAGAATATTTAGCATGTTCTAAAAATATAGTTTTATTACTTAATTTCTGAAAATATTCATACACAACATCTCTCAAATAATAACTTGGGAAAAAAACAATAGAATTTCCTGGAATTTTATTAACAACATTAGCAGAACTAACAGCTATTTTCTTATACATTTCTTTATCTCTTTTAGTAAATTTAGTTGTAACACTTGGAACAATCAAATTCAATCTATTTTCTTTAGGAAACGGACTTTCATATTCAACTAATTTAACATTTTCAAATCCAAGTAAATCTTTATACATATCTAAAGGTAATAAAGTTCCACTCATTCCAATTACTTGTTTACTTTCTTCAATTAATTCCTTAGTTATGAAACTAGGATCTAAACATTTGTAATTCAAAGTTATATTCCCTTTTCCAGATTTCAAAAAACCCTTACTTAAAATTCTTGTAAAACCTTTATCTTCCCCTTTCCATTTTGTTAAAGAATTAGCAATTACACCTAAGAAACTTCTTTTCTGTTTTTCTCTAACTTTTTCAGCAGCATCTTCTAAATGATCTATTAATTCACTATAACCTTGGAAATTAAAATCTTCTTTTTTAACTAAAATCTCAGTTTCTTTAATATTCATTCTTTTAGCTAATTTCAATAAAATATTTTTTATTTCATTTAAATCGTCTTCTAATTTAAAACCATATTTTTTACTTTCATTGATGCTTAAGTCAATTAAAAAAGTGGATAAATTACTACTTAACAAATCTCTGCATCTACTAGGAAGATTATGCGCTTCATCCAATATTAAAACACATTGACTTAATTTTTTATCAATTCTACTAAACAATGCTTTTCTTACTCCAGGACTTAATAAATGAAAATAATCAGCAACGATAATTTTAGCTTTTTTACACATTTCGGCAGAAATTTCATAAGGACAAAATCCAGCCAAACTACTTTCTTCAACCAGTTCTTCAACATCCAAAGGACTTTTTTTACTTAAAGAATCAAGAAATATTTTTCTTTTAGTTTGAAAATCTTTATTCTTAAAATTAACATAAAATTCACAAATTTCTTTTTCTCTAACTTCTCTACAATATTCATGAAATTCTCCAGAAGTTAAAAGTTGAGTTCCTGAAAACAAACACATATTTTTCTTTCCAATTAAATCAACAGCTGTAAAATCTAAATTAAATTTAGTTTTAATTAATTTCAAAGTTTCAATAGCTAATTTATGTTGACTATGTCTTGGAGTTAAAAAAAATATAACAACATCTTTATCTTTATATTTATATAATGTGCTAGCCAAAGCAGAAACAGTTTTTCCAACACCAGTAGGAACATGTCCTAATAAGTTTTCATTTTTATCTATACTATCAACTATTTCTTTGATAAAACTATCTTGAGTCTTTCTAACTTCTTGAAAAGGAAAATAAGTATCTTGCATGAGAATTATGGAAATAATCTTCTCTTAATATAGATTTCTAAAAAATCAGCAAAAGATTTATATTAACTTTATTTTAATAAAAACTCATGAAGACTAGAAAAGAGTTAAGTGATTCTACAAGAAAAGAACCACCATCAGAAATAGAGATTGAATTACCTAATGAACCTTCAAGTAATATAGTTCCATCAGAACTAAAAGGACAAACAGTAAATTTCACATATGAATTAAGTGGAAAAAATGAGATTGATGTATATGTTAATGGAGATTTAATTGAAGAGGAATTATTTAAAGAGTATGCATTAGGTTTTTTCCCAGGATATAACATGTAGTTAATCATAGTTATATTTAAATATAATTTGCTTCTTAATTATATTAATGGAATCAGAGGTAAAAAAAGAGATAAGTGAAGTTCTTCAAAAAACAATAAATTCTATTAAAAAAAACGATGTTAAAACATTAAGAGATTCAAGTAATGCATTAATTAATTCTTCAAGTATTTTCCAAGAAGAATCTTTTATCACAGCAGCAGTAATTACATATTCATTAAGTAAAATATTTGAGAGAACAGATTACACAAAATATTCTGGATGGAACAAATTTTACGAAACAACTGAAAAATCATTAAAAGGTGCATTATTTGCTCTAGAAAACAATAATGAAATTAATTATCAAAGAAACTTAAAACAAATTCTAGAAGTTATAGCTCAACTAGATAGTAAATTAAAAAAATATATTCAACAAGTTATTGAACAAGCCCAAGTTGCAAGGGGTTCAAGACTTCATGAACATGGATTATCATTAGGAAGAACAGCAGAATTACTTAACATAGATAAATGGGAATTAATGGAATACATTGGTAAAACAGGAATTTCTGAATCAGAAGAAAGTCTAACTCTGGATATTGAAAAAAGATTAAGAATAGCAAGGAGTTTATTCAGATGAAAAACTTGGTTTTTGACACATCAAGTATAATATCAGTTGCAACTAATAATTTATTAGATGTTTTAATAGAATTAAAGAAAAAATTTAGTGGAAAATTTATTATCTCAGATGAAGTAAAAAGAGAAGTTATTGATACTCCTTTAAGATCTAAAAAATATAAACTAGAAGCAATAATGATTTCTAATTTATTACAAAATAAGATTATAAGTAGATTATCTAATGTTAAAATAACAAATAGGGTTAACAAATTACTAAAAATAGCAAATAATATTTTCTATGCTCATAATCATCCAATTAAATTAGTAGATAAAGCAGAAGTTGAATCTTTAGTTTTAGCTATTACATTAGATGCTGTTTATGTTGTTGATGAAAGAACAATGAGATTAATGGTAGAAGATACAAGAAAACTAATTAGATTATTAGAAAGAAAAATGAATACTAAAATAGAAGTTGATAAACATAATATTAGATTATTTAGGGAAGAAACTTCAGGTATTAAAATAATAAGGTCTTCTGAATTAATGACAGTTGCATATGAAA
>JAIOTD010000048.1 GCA_021107205.1 archaeon
GATGTTAGAAGTGAATATAAAAATGTAAATTGGGATCCTGATTATTGGGGTGTTGTATTCTTTATTGTTTTTCTCTTTGTAATATTTGGATTGTTATTTTTCTATTTTTACTTGAGAAAGAAAATAGAAGATATACAATTTGGATATATTAAGCCAACTAAAAAGAAGAAAAAAGGAAATATAAAGAAAGATGATGATCCTTTGAGGTCATATATTAAAACATGTTTAAGAAAAGGTTATAGTGAAGATGAAGTAAGAATTGAATTATTTAAAACAAAATGGAGTAAGAAAAAAATTAATAAAATACTAGAAGAATTTAGGTATTAACCTTTAGATATAATAGATATGATTTTTATTTTATCATTATTTTTTAATTTTTCATTCAAAGTTATTAATTCATTATTTTTTACTATTAAAACTGTTTCTGAATTTATTTTTAAAATATCTAATAACTTTTCAGGTGTAGAAGCTTGAACTACTTTTGTTTGATTTTCTTTTTCTATAAAAACTTTAATTTTAGGAATTTTCATATTAAAAAAAAGAAAAAATTAACAGCTGCCATCAACAGCTGATACTTGTTCTGTTATTTCTTGACTACATGTTTCTGGTTCTGTATTAAAACTGCAACATACTGCTTCTTGAAATGATTGAGGTATTCTTTGTCCTGTGTATGTTTTTCCATTAATTATTAATGTTGGAGAACCTGAAACTTGTAATTCATTTGCTCTTTTTATATTAACCCTTAATAATTGTCTTCCTTCTTCTCCTTCAGAACATGTTTTTATTATATTTGTATCTATATCAAATTTACTTGCACAAGATTCCCAGACAGATTCTGGATCTACATAGTTTTCATTAACACATTGGATGTAACTAAAATATTTATCTGGGTAATGTTCTATTGCACAAATTTGTCTTAAGTTTTCATCAACTTCTGGTTGTCCATGTAAAGAACAATAATATTTACCATCTTCTTTTTTATTACATTGCATATTTTTCCTATCTCTATAATTTTCAGGTAAAGATTGAATCATTTCTTGGAACGTTTCCTCTGATTCATATATTTCTGCTATAAAATAAAGTTTAAAATCTATTTGATTTTTTATTAATTTGTAAACAGGATACATTGCTTCTTCTGCTATAGTTCCATAAGGACATTGTGACATAACAAATAATTCTACTATTGGCTTATCATTCTTTTCTGCATTATCACAAAATGTTGTTGCTCCTGTAGGTGTATTTTGTATTTCTGGCTCTTGCGTTTCTTCTGTTTTTAATATAATTGCTTGGGGAAACAATAAATTTCCATCTTTTGTTACATAAGATTCAAGTTTTTGCTCTTCTAAACTTAAATCCATTTTGTATAAACAACCTTCTTTACTTACAGAATCTAAGACTACAGAATTTCCCCCTGTTAATAAATTTGTATTAATAAATGCTACTGCTTCTTCTGCTACTTGTTGTTTTGGTTTTGCAGTTAAAAATCCAAAACCAGATGTAAATATAGATGCAATAAATAATACTGCCATAAAAATGGTAATCATTTTCCAATAATTTATTTTTATTTTATGATGTTTTTTCATTAATATTGCCCCCTCGCTTTTCTTAATTTAAATATTTTATGTCTTTAATGGCAAGTTTTATAATATATAAATATTATTATAATTATAATGAAGATTTTAAGGTTTTTAGCTAAACTTATAGGTGGGATGTTTTTAACTTTAGGTTTAACTTTGTTTATTCTTTCTTTTTTTATTAATTATAGTTTAGATAATGTTGATACTTTAGAAGAAACTGTGGATGATTTAGGTTCTGAATTTATAATAGATAAGATAAGTGAAGAAAGTAATATGGATAAAGATCAACTTTTGTTATTTTGTGAACAGAATCCTGAAGATTTAGCTTGTGCTGCTATAAACAATCCTGTAGAAGCGAGCGGGTTTAGTGGTTTTATTAACAAAGTTCAAGAGTATGATAATTATGTTACAATATTAAGATTCATATCTTATTTCTTATTTTTAATTGGATTTTTACTTATTTGGTTGGGTGCTGGAAGCATAATAAATGCTCTTTATTTAGCAAGTTTGAAATCAACTATTACTTCATTAATTGCTATAATATATTATAATTTATTACCTAAAGTTATTACAAATGCTTTGGAAAATATGTTAGTTCAACAACAAGGTGTTTCATTTGAACTTTTAGAAATTATAAGGGAGGCTTTATTGATTTGGGTTAAAATACCTGTTTTTAAAACTGTTATGACAAGTATTATTATAACAATAATATTTGGAGCTTTAACATTGTTATTCTTTTTAATTAAAAGGAAAATTTTAAATAAGGACAAAGAGGAAGGTAAAATATGGAAATCCCAGGGAAACCAGAAGTCTCAGAAGAAATAAAAAAGAAATTAGAAAAATTAAAGGTTAAACTGGACAAATTAAAGAATTCTTTAATGAAAGATTATAAAAATGACATTACAGGATTGACATTATTACCTCCTATCAAAGATCCTAGATTTAAAGATTTGTTTGAAAGTGAGGATATTGAAAACGAAGAAAATGTTCTTGTTTTAGTTTTAGTTAATGATGCTGAAAAGAAAAATAAATTAGATTATAAAAATAAATTAACTAAAGATCTTAATAAAATAGCAAAAGATATTGATAAAAATATAGTTTTAGAAATTTTACTAATAAGTGAATTAAAAGAGATGTGTTATGACAGTAGGTATGAAATTTTACAATTAATAGCAATGAGTGCTCCTTTATATGATCCTATTGAATTTTTAGCTGCATTAAGAATAAGTGAGATTCATAAGAGCATGGTTTTGAAAAAGTTTGAAAAATATATTGTTAGTTATATTGCTGCTGGAAGTTTTTTTAGGGGTGATAAAGTAAGTAATGATATTGATGTTTATATTATTGTAGATGATACTGATGTTAAAAGAATGCCTAGAATTGAATTAAAGGAAAGATTAAGAAGTATCATTATTCAACAAGGGATGCAAGCTTCTCAAATGACAGGAGTTAAGAAACAATTTCATATTCAAACTTATATTTTAACTGATTTTTGGGAAGCTGTAAAAGAAGCTCATCCAGTTATATTTACTTTCTTAAGAGATGGTGTGCCTCTTTACGATAGGGGTGTATTTATGCCTTGGAAATTATTATTACAAATGGGTAGAATAAGACCAAGTCCTGAAGCTATTGACATGCATATGAATATAGGTGAAAGATTAATTGAAAGAACTAGATTTAAATTAATAAGTGTAATGGGAGAAGATCTTTATTATGCTATATTGAATCCTGCTCAGGCAGCTTTAATGTTATATGGTATTGCTCCTCCAACTCCCAAAGATAGTATTAATTTGTTAAGAGAAATATTTGTTAAGAAAGAGAAAATACTGGAAGAAAAATATGTTAAAATGTTAGAAGAGATTTATAATTACTATAAAAGTATTGAACATGGAAAAATAAAAGAAGTAACTGGAAAAGATGTTGATAAATATTTGAAGAGTGCTAAAGATTATCTTGATAGAATGAATAAGTTGTTTAAACAACTTGAAAAGAAAAAAAATAAGGAAACTGTAAAAGATGTTTATGAAAATGCTATTAAAGTAACTAAAGAAGTTTTCAAAACTTATGATATTAAAGGAGAAGTTACTTTACCTAAATTTAAAAAATTAGTTGATCAAAATGTTGTTCCTAAAAGATATATGAATCTTCTTAAGAATATATTTGATATGAGAAGTAAAAAATTAAATAAAGCTGAAAATGACAGAATAGCAAGAGAAAGTGGAGAATTCTTAAGAGGTATGTTTGAATTATTACAAATAAAAAGAACTTCCGAGTTGAATAAGAAGGGTTTAAGGTTTAAATTTGGAAAAGATGGTTATGGGGAAGTTTATTTATTGAATGATTATGTGTTTATAGTTAAAGATTCTGGTAGAAAAGAAGTTGAGAAAAGTAAATTAAGTAAAGAAGGGGGATTAAGTAACATAGAAAAAAGTAGTGTTAAAGAGTTAGAAGAGAATTTAACTTTGGTTAAATTTGGTGAAGGTACATTTATTAAAGAAAAATTGATTTCTGATTTAAGTAAGTTATTTGAAGGTTTTGAGTTGATGCTTTAATTAATAACATTTAAATAACTTTTTTATTTTTTCATTTATATGAGTCAAGAATTATTTTGCTTGTTTACTTTTAGAAGCTTAGTTGAACATTTGAATTCTAGTTTAGATGAACGTGAAGAACCTCTTGTATTAATTAGCTCAGAAGATAAAAAACCTAGGATAAATCCTATTTGGTATGGAATAAAACATAGGGAACTTGTGGCGAAAGCAAAGTATCCATTAATTCAAAAGTGTGAAAATTCTTTAGGAATTGATGTTAATAGAAATGTAGGCCATATATCTGTTGAAAGAGGATTATTAGATACTCATGATTCTTATGGTGGATGTTATTGTCGATTACATTTAGTATTTAAAAATCTAATTAAATTAAAAGATGGAAGAACAATACCTCATTGTAGTGTTGATTTATATCAAGAATCTGATGAATGTTCTCCTCCTTATTTAGTAAAAAGAAAAGACAGAGAAATAACTGGAGGTTTTAGATCAAAAAGAGATTTAAGTGATGTTTTACCTACAAGTTGGTTCCACGAAAGTATAAATTAGTTAATTTTAATAACTTTTATTTTAAATTAAAATTATGGTAAGTGTTTTGGAATCTATTATTTTAGGGATAATTCAAGGTATTACAGAATGGTTACCTGTTTCTAGTTCAGGACATTTAGTTATTGCTCAACAATTATTGGGTTTAGATGTTCCTGTAATATTTGATATTTTTTTACATGTAGGAACTTTATTAGTTTTACTTTTAGTATTTTGGAAAGATATTTTATGGACGATAAAAGACTTTTTTAGTTTACAATTTCATACTTTTTATGGAAAATTAAGTTTATTTATAA
The DNA here is from genome assembly GCA_021107205.1 of archaeon. Lineage (GTDB taxonomy): Archaea > Nanobdellota > Nanobdellia > SCGC-AAA011-G17 > GW2011-AR20 > JAIOTD01. Next base: position 4,966 of record JAIOTD010000048.1, read on the forward strand.
TATTAGGAAGTACTCCTACTGCTTTGATTGGATATTATTTTCATGATATTTTTGTTAGTTTTTTTTCAAGTTTGTTAGTTGTAGGTATAGCGTTAATTGTAACTTCAATAATATTATTCTTAAGTGAGAGAAATGAAGGTAAAAAGAAATTAAGAGCTTGGGATGTTATATTAATTGGAATAGTACAAGGTTTGGCAATAATTCCTGGAATAAGTAGAAGCGGATCAACTATTGCTGTTGGTTTAATGAGGGGTATTGATAAAGAAAAAGTAATTAAATTTTCATTTTTATTATCTATCCCTGCAATTATAGGTGCTACTATATTTGAATTTAGTAATGTGAAATTAATTGATTTCTGGCCAACTTTAATTGGAACTTTAACTAGTGTTGTTGTAGGTTATTTCTCTTTAAGATATTTGATAAAATTGATAAGAAAAAGAAAGTTTCATATTTTTGGTTATTATTGTTTAATTTTAGGCATTGTAATTTTGATATTTTCTTTCCTATAGATTTAAATAAGAGTATTTTTATTTTTTGAGTTATGGTAATAAAAGAAGTTAAAGCAAAAATTATAGATATTGTAAATGAAACACATAATGTGAAAGCTATTAAATTGAAAATTCTAGAAGATTTTGAATTTAAACCAGGACAATATTGTATGATTATTTTAAATGAAACACAAAAACCATTCAGTATTGCTAGTTCTCCTGGGAAAAAAAGATATATAGAATTTGTAATAAAAGAAGTTGGAGAATTTACAAGAAAAATATTTAATTTAAAGAAAGATGATGTTATAAAAATAAAAGGACCTTTGGGTAAAGAAATAAAGTTTGATAAAGATTTAGCATTTATCGTTGCTGGTTCTGGAATTACTCCTCTTTTAAGTGCAATTAATTTTATGCAAGATAAAAATTTAAAAAATAATGTTTTTGCTATTTATAGCAATAGGACTAAAGAAGATATAATTCATGAAGATAAGTTAAATGAACTTTCTAAAAATGATAATTTTAAAATAGTTTATACATTAACAAGAGAAAATAAAGAAGGTTATGAATTTGGTCATATAACAAAAAACATGATATTAAAGCACGTTGAAAATCCTAAAGATTTTTTATGGCATGTTTATGGTTCTCCTGAAATGATTGGAGATGTTAGAACTATTTTGAAAGAATTAGAGTTGGAAGTGTTCTAATATTATTTATTAGTAGTAACAATTAACAAGATTTATAAATAATGGTTTTTTATTATTCTTTATGAAAAGACGAGATTTTTTAATTACATCTGGAGCAATTATTTTAACTGGAGCTATAGGAGGAAAATATTATTTATTTAATAAAAATATGGAAAGACCTCAATCCAGAAGAGATGGAATGATAATTGCAGATTTACATACACACCCAAATAAAGGAAATAATTTGGAAACAATCAGTTCTTTTTTAAGTGAAGATATTACAGGATTAACAGAAACCAACCTTTCAAATAGAATTTTAACATATGACAATGCAAAAAACTTGTCAGGTTTTATTGAAATAGATTCCGGGTTATTTGGAAGAATGGAATATAATGGAAAAGTAGGTTATGCTGTTAAAACTCAAGAAATTATGTCTAATCATCATATTTTATCATTAGGTTTGAGAGAAAAATTAGAGGATTATCCAGATGCGAGAAAAACTGTTGAAGAAATTCATAAAAGAGGAGGTATAGCAATTTTAAACCATCCTTTTGTTGTTCCTTCTGGAAATTGGCTTAGATATAGATTAATTAATAGTAAAGAAGAACAAAGAGTAAAAGAATTATGTGAAATGGTTGATGAAGTGGAAGTATTTAATGGTCAAAATATTAATCTTATTCCTTTTATTTTAGATATGACTATAA
>JAIOTD010000068.1 GCA_021107205.1 archaeon
ATGGTTGAAGTTTTAAGATTAAGTCATAGGATAAGAAGAGACCCTAGAATTAGCACTCATTTATGTCTTGTTTCTAGAGCTTTTTTAGCTGATAAGTTGTATTATTCTGGTGATAGGGATCAAGGAATGGAAAAAGTTGTTAGTAAAGTGAATAAGGATTTTGGTGGAAATTTTGAAGTGAATTATGTAGATGATGTTGTTAAATTAATTAAAGAGAAGAAAAAAAATGGTTTTAAAATAGTTCACTTGACTGTATATGGTTTAAAATTAAATAAAGAAATTTCTAAAATAAGGAAACATAAGAAAGTTTTAATTTTGGTTGGGGGAGAAAAAGTAGAACCTATTTTTTATAAATTATCTGATTATAATATTAGTGTTACAAATCAACCACATTCCGAAGTTGCTGGTTTGGCAGTATTTTTAAATTATTATAATAAAGGAAAAGAGTTTAATGCTAAATTTAAAGGAAAAATAAATATTAAACCAAGTAAGAATAAGAAAGAGTTTAAGTAAATGGAAAAAACAATTCCAAAGCAAAGATTTCCTGAAAAATATGAAATAAATCCTAATACCTTAGCTGCTGGAAGATATGGGACTTTAGATATGGTGAATATTTGGGGTCCTGAACAAACATTTGAATTTAGTTTAAAAGTTCAAGGACAAGCATCTTTAACTTTAGCAGAGCTTTATCCTGATATTATTGGAATGGAAGAAGCTCAAGAAATTTCTGAAGTGGCTTCTCTCAAAAATATTGATCCTAATAGAATAAGAGAATTAGAATTAAAAACAGGACATGATGTTATTGCAATAAATACTGCTTTAGAAGAAGCTGTGAGTGGTGAAGCAGGCGCACATATAAATAAAGCTAAAACAAGTGCTGATACAACTCAACCAGCAAAAGCATTACAATTAAAAAAATCTTTAGAGGTTATTGCAAGTTCTGTTGAGAATTTGAGGGATGTATTATTAGAAAAAGCTGTTGAATGGATTGATTTTCCCCATATGGATACCACTCATCTTTATGACGCATTACCTAGTGTTGCTGGAAGAGCCTTTGCTCATTATGCAGAAATGTTACAATCAGATCTTAAAGTTTTAAATTTCTTTTATAAAAATTCTATAATTGGTAAATGGGCAGATGCAACTGGAAATCATCATTCTGCTACTGCTTTAGGTGCTGATGGTATTAAATTACAAAAAGAATATTGTGAGGAATTGGGTATTGGTTTTATGGATGCTCCAGCACAGATTCCAGGATTAGAATTTGAAGCTGATATTTGGTATACGATGGCTAGAATAGGAGAAACTTTGAATAATATTTCAAAATATATTGCCTGGGGAAGAAGCGATGATGTAGATGTTTTTGTTAACGAAAATCCTAAAAGAAAGAAAGGATCTTCTGCAATGCCTCATAAAGATAGGAAAGGAGGAAATCCCACTACTGAAGAACAAGTAATGTCGTTGAGAAATTATCTTACAGGAAATGTAGTTACTGGATTGATGAATTGTGAATTTCCTTACGCTAGAAATCTTTCTGCATCTGCAAATAGTAGAATAAATTTTGAAGATGGGTTTAAATTTTTAGATCATGGAATAAGAGGAATTTCAAATGTTACTTATTGGTTAGGTTTTAGAGAAGAAAGAGGTATTGAAAGAGTTCAAAGAAGTTTTGGAGTTGTTACATCCCAACAAGTTATGACTTATTTAACAGATCCCAGAAGAACCTTAAAACCTATGACTAGAAGTGAAGCTCATGATTTAATGGGTGAATTAGCAACTCACGCATGGGATAATAAAATTCCTTTTGTTGATGTTGTTTTAGATAATGAAGAAGTTATGAAAAGATTAGATGAATCTATTATTAGAGAAATAACAGATCCTTTGAAATATACCGGACAAAGTAAAAAAATTATTGAAATCGTTTATGAGAAATATCATAATCAGAAAACTTTAGTTTAATGTTTTTTAGAAGTATAAATTACTTTTATTTTATGTTTGTTTTCTTTAGCTTCATTCAAACAAGTATCTAAAATTTCTGCTTCTAAATTATCTTCTATTTTTTGTTTAGAATATTTTCTCTTATTTAATCTATTTTTTAGAACTTTTAAATTACATTTAGTTACAATACATAAATCTACATATTTACTTGGTAAGTAATGAGATAAATGTCCATCAATAATTAAATTGTTTTTTATTACTTTTATCAAAGCTTTGTTTAATTTTTTTGTATCTACAACATAGGATTTGTCTTTTTTATCATAAGAATCATATAATTTATTTTCTTTAATAAAATCTGTTAAGTTAAGATAATTATATTTTTTTTCTTTTGCTAGTTTTTTAGCTATCGTTGTTTTTCCAGAACATACAGAACCTGTTAAAATTATTATCATTTTTAATCTTGAGTGAATAATTTTGAATCATGTACATCAAAAATTCCTAATCTTGCTCCAGCATCTAACCAACCGTGTGCGTAATTTAGACAAGCAAATGCATTTACAAAGTCATTTTTTTCTTCAAAGTATTTTGCGTCTTTTAAGTAGGATTCTACCATATTAATAAATTCAACTCTAGCATTTTCTAAATTAACTTTTTCTTCAGAATTCTGTGCTTTTTCTAGAGCTGTTTTTGTTATATTGAAATACTTGTCTAATTTTTCTTTAGTTATAGTATCCATAATTAGATTTATTTAGCCTTCTTTCTCTTTCTCTTTTCCTTTTTCATCTTTTTACGTTGCCATTTCCATCGCATTTGGCCTTTTTTCTTCCAACGTCTTGAACTTCTTTTCATTTTGTATTCTTTTTAGGATAGTATGCATTTTTAAAGGTTATGCTTAAAGAATTAAGTAACATTAACTAATTTTGCTCTTCCAAATCTATCTACATGATAATATTCTAACCAACCAGGTTTTCTACATGTAATTAACCACATTTCATCTTCTTTTTCTATTTCATGATTTCCACAGGATAAGAATAGATCATAATTTTGTTCAATGAATTTCTCTACATCACCCATTTTATCTAATGTATTAATATCTGGTAAATGGTTTGGTTTATTCATGCAACCAGTAATAAAAACTACTAAAATTAATAAAATTAATACTAATCTTTTCATATATTTATTCTAAGAAAAGAGATATTTAAAGTTTGCCCCGTCCGTTTAAAACATCTTTTTGGTAGGTATTTTGGGACTAATATTTTCCTCTTAACTTTATTTAAGATCTTGAAGTTTAAATAATTTGTTATTTTTTAATTAAATAGGGAAAAATACATACTTGTGTTCTTTGTAAAATAGCATATAATTATAATCTTTAATTATATCTGAAAATTCTTTTTTTATATTATTAATTATTTTTCTTAAATCTTCTAAAGTCTTAACTTGAATTTCAATTTCTATATCATCCCCGCCCAAAACTTTATTATCATAAATAATATTTGGATGTTGTTTGATAAAAGATCTAAATTTCTCTTCTTTATCTTTAGTTAAATTATGTAAATTAAAATGAACTTTGAAATATTGGTAACCTAATTTCTCTAAATCAAACATTGTTCTATAACCAATTATAACTTCCTTTTTTTCTAATAATTTTATTCTAGAAGAAACTGTTTTTGGAGTTATATTTAATTTTTTAGCAATATTTAAAACAGGAATTCTTGCATTTGATGCTAATAATCTTAAAATCTCAATATCAATTTCATCTAATTTTATCTTATTAGGTTCTGTAACAAAAACATATTCACTTAAATTCTTGTTTTTATTTAAAATATATGCTCTAGGAAAATAAGAAACTTTTGTAAAAATAGTTAACCATCTTTTATCAATATAATTTAAGTATTTTCTAAGCAATTCTTTCCATAAATCACTCATTTCTTTAACAGATTTAGTTAAAACCCACATACCAAGATCATATTTTCCATCTATAGAAACAAGCCAAGTTACTATTTTTTGATTCTCTAAGAATTTAATAATTTCTTTTTCTTTTTCAGGTGTGGTATTTTGAAGTTTCAAATATAATCTAAAAGATATAAACCCTAATTTCCCTACATCTATAACTGTATGAAATCGTTTTATTATTCCTAATTCTTGAAGTTTATTTATTCTATATATGATAGAATCTTTACTTAGTTCTACTTTCTTTGCAATTTCATGATAAGATTGTCTACTATTAGTATCTAATTCATAAAGTATTTTATTGTCTTTTAGGTCTAATTTTATCATAATTAAGACAAACGTTACTTTAAATATATAAATATTTCTATTTTGGCTTAAAATATAGTAAAAGATTTCTTATAGACATATGTCATTACTAAATCATAATAAATTAAGGAGTACCTAAAATGAAATTTTTTGAAACAAAAAAAAATAATGATAAAGAACTGGAAAAAATACCAGATACTACAAAACTAGAACAATATAGGGGGAATGGGAAATTAACAATAAAATCAAACATAAGAAACATTGTATATTTACCTTTAAAGCCATTCGCAGAAGAAGATGAGGGAAGAATAGGGTTAGATAAAGGGCCTCATATATTAATTGGAAGTGGGATTTATTTTTATAAGCAAAAATGGAATCAATATTCTATAAATTCTGATTGGAGAATGGAATGGTGTTGGATTTTGAAAGATATGGATAAAATATATACTATGGCTACTACAAATGGTTTTGTAATGACTGAAGGAAGTGGA
>JAIOTD010000002.1 GCA_021107205.1 archaeon
AATTAGATAAAGTTGAAGAGAAATTAAAAGAGGCAGATATTATATTAACTGAAAGAAAGACTCATTTAAGAGAATTAAAAAAAGATAGGGATCAGGCTTTAAAATATAGAGATATTCAAGGGAGTTTGAATTCTAATAAAGCTACTTACATTAATTTACAGATTAAACAAAAGCAAATTAATAGAGAAGATATCGAGAAGAAAATTAAAGAGCAAGAGAATTTTATTAAAAAAGTTCAGATTAAAATTAATGAATTAAAGAAAGATATTGAAGGTAGAAAAAGTCATATAGGAAATGTAAATAAAGAAATTGAAGATAAAGGTGAAAAAGGACAGATAGCATTACATAAAGATATTGAGTCTATAAAAGAAGAATTAATTAAAAATAGCTCTAGATTAGATGTTTGTAATAATGAAATTAGTAAAATTGGTTCTAGAAAAGTACAATTAAAGAAAGATTATGAAGATATTAATAAAAAAATAAATTCTTTGAATGGTGATTTAGGTAAATATGAGAAAGATAAAAAGTTATATCAAGATAATGAGAAAAAACAAAATTTAGAGTTAGATAAAATAAAGAAAAAATATGGTTTAAATGATTTAGATAATTTAGATAAAACTATTGATGGTCTACAAGAAGAATTATTTAAATTAAAAGAAGAGAAAAGTAGATTGAATATTGAAAATTATAATAAAGATTCTAAATTAAAAGATATTGAAGAGAAAATAAAAAGTTTTTCTGGCTTAGATGTTAAAAATTTAAGAAAAAATTTTAAAAATATTACAGATGATTTAAGTAAATTAGTTAATGAAGAAGGATTTTTATCTAATAGTTTATCAAAAAATAGGAAAAAATTAGTTGAATTAAATGAGGAATTAAGTAAGTTAAATATTAGGAATAGTAGTATAAAACAGACTACCTTAGATAGTTTGGCTGTTAAAAAAATCAAGAATTCTAACATTAAAGGAATTTATAATGTTGTTTCTGAGTTAGGAAGTGTTAATAAAAAATATTCATTGGCTTTAGAAGTTGCTGCTGGTCCTAGGTTAAAGAGTTTAGTTATTGAAGATGATTCTGTAGGTGAAAAATGTATTAAATATTTAAAAGATAATAAATTAGGTATTGTTACTTTTTTACCTTTAAATAAAATAAAAGGAAGATCTGGCGGAAGATTTCCAAGAGATAAAGGAGTTCATGGTTTAGCTATTGATTTAGTTAGATTTGATTCTAAATTTAAGAATATTTTTAGTTATGTTTTTGGCGATACTGTAGTTGTAGATAATGTACAAACAGCTAGAAAATTAGGTGTTGGAAGTTATAGAATGGTTACTTTGGAAGGAGATTTAATGGAAACCAGTGGAGCAATGATTGGTGGTTATAGGAAGAGAACATTTGGTAGTTTTAAGGAAAAAGGTTTGGATGAAGATATAAATAAATTAGAGAAAGAAGTTAGTAAACTAAGAAATGATATTGATGTTTTAGATAAAAGAAAAGTTAATGTTGAAAATGAAGTTAGTGAGTTAAAAAGGAATAAAGCTGAATTAGAAGTTGAAATTATTAAGATTGATAAAAGTTTTTCTGGAAAAGATGTTTTAAAAGAAAAAAATGAGATTGTTAAAAGTTTAAACGAACTTAATAGTAAATTAAAGAAGATTAATAGCGATATAGAAAAACAAGAAAAACAAGTTGAAGATATTAAAAAGAAGAAAGAGAGTTATAGAAATATCTCTGAATTAAATAAATTAGATTCTGAGAAAAGTAAAACTAAAGAAAGTTTGCTAAGTATTAATTCTGAAATTAAGAATTTAAATGTTCAAATTGATTCTATATTAAATCCTGAAAAAGGTAAAATTGATCAAATATTAAAAAATCAAGATAAAGAGCTCGAAGAATTTAAAAAAGAAGTAGAGCAGTTAAAAATAAATTTAAGAGGGAAACAAGATGTTTTAAAAGATAAAGAGAAAAAAGAGAAGCAGTTCTATAGTGATTATAAAGGATTATTTAATAAAAGAAATAAATTTAATGATGAAATGCAGAAAAAAGAGACACAATTAGTTAGAGAAGAAGAAAGAATTAGAACCTTTGAAGGTAAATTAAATAATATTTCTTTAGATAAAGCTAAGTTGGTTGCTGAAATTGAAGGTTTGGATAAAGAATTTGAACCTTTTAAAGATGAGAAATTAAAAAAAGGTGTTAACATAGATGAAATTAAATTTGAGATGCAGAGAAATGAAAGATCATTAAATAATATGGGTAATGTTAACTTAAGAGCCTTAGAGGTTTATGAAGAATTAGAAAAAGATTATGGTAAATTATTAGAAAAAAGAGAAAAATTAAGTTTAGAGAAAGAAGATGTTGTCTTTATGATTAATGAGATTGAAGGTAAAAAAACAGATCTATTTATGAAGACATTTAAGGTTTTGCAAGGTAAGTTTGGAGAAGCATTTACTAGTTTATCTACTAAAGGACATGAAGCCTTTTTAGAATTAGAGAATAAAGAAAATCCTCTAGAAGGTGGTTTAGATATTAAAGTTAAGTTAGCTAGAAATAAATATATGGATATTAAAGGTTTAAGTGGTGGTGAGAAGACTTTAGCTGCTTTAAGTTTTATATTTTCTATTCAAGAGTTTAGTCCTGCTAGTTTTTATTTATTTGATGAAGTAGATGCAGCATTAGATAAGCATAATTCTGATAAGTTAACTAAATTAATTGCTAAATATTCTAAGAATGCACAATATATTGTTATAAGTCATAATGATAGTATTATTTCTGAAGCAGATCAGGTTTATGGTGTAAGTATGCAGCAAGGTGTAAGTAAAATAGTTAGTTTGAAGATTTAATATATTCTTTTATTGTGATATTAATTTATAATAATTTATTTAAATAAACTTTTCTTTGATTATGATATGGTTAAGATTAGTTTAGATTCTGAAATAGAATCATTTAGTCAAGAAATTAGTGAAAAATTGAAAGATAATGTGGGGAAGCAAGTTTTAGTTGTAAGACAGGAAATTAGCCCAGTCAAACATTATATAATGGCACCACAATCAAGACCATATATTAGAGATGGACCTACACATGATCTTGTATCTGTTAATAGAAATTTAAAATTAGGAATTCTTAAATCAAGTCTTGAGGTAAATGTTAATGAAGGAAATATAATTTTACCCATGGGTAATTATGTAGCAAAAAATGATAAATTTCCTACTTCAATAATGCAATGGAATTTGAAGGAAGGTTCTATTATTCTGAATTGGCTTGATTGTATGTATTTAAGAGATGAAACTACATTAAGAGAGGAAAATAGTTTGGTTATTTATTCTGGAGAAATGGTTGAACAATATTTCAGAACAGATCAATTTGGT
>JAIOTD010000029.1 GCA_021107205.1 archaeon
CTAAGTAAATCTTTCAATCTTTCATTAACTTGATGAATTCTATCTAAATAAGTAGAAATACTTATTAAAGATTTAGAAACAATTTTTGGGCCTTTTTTAGAACTTTCAATTAAAACTTCCATACTACTTTCAATTATTGTACTTGGATAATTCCAAATTGCTCCTCTTTTTAAATCAAAAATAGCTTGCCTTACACCCATTCCGAATTTAGTTAAATTATTGCTAACTAATCTAAAAAAATCTCCAGTAGGCGTTCCAGACATACTTTTAGCTACATCTCCAAAACCAACTTCAACAGGAATTCCATCTCCAATTCTATTACCTAATTGAAATAATCCTCCAGAAAACTCTAATTCTAATTTTTTAGTTTCTTGTCTTATTTTATATAACTTTTTTGTTCTTAATCTAAAATATAATCCTACAGATAAAGCTAAGCCAAAAGGTAAAAACAATCCCAAAATAACAGAACCAGAACCAAAAGGACCATAACATTCATTTCCTGCACTACAAGCCAAACCATTTCCTTGTTTAAAATCTAAGAATTGATTGCCTAAAAAATTGAAATCAGCTCCTAATCCATACATTATCAAAGGAAATAATCCTATTAAAGCGAAAATACAAAATACAATAATAGAAAGATAAATAGGATTCATACTAACTCCTAAAATATTTACATTTCTATATTCTTTAAATTCAGGGTAATCTTGCAATAAATCCCTCTCACTATATCCTGTAGGTCTTTTTACAAGAACACTCATGCCAATAAAATAAACAACAATAGGTAAAACAATATTATAAATTATAAATAAGACAATTATTTTAGTTAAACCAGTACCACCCATTAAACTTCCAATTAAAGGTAAAATAACTAAACCAAGAATAGGTAATACAACTCCAAGCATATGTAAAATTGTAATAGGATTTTTTAACTCGTGTGCGTAATGCAACATTTTTTCATAAGTTCCATTTAAGATTACATCTAATGCTTTTTCTAATAATGTAATTCTTCTATCTTCATTACTTGTATATAAACTACCTTCAATTAAATGAAATGCTTCAACAAATTCTAAATTATATTTTCTCCAAGTTAACAAATAAGAATCTAAACTTTGTTTTATACTAGAATAATTTCCAACTTCAACATCCCAAAAAACTTTTCTTAAATCTAAAGCTAAAGGATCTCCAATATGATCTGCTGCAAATTTAATTGCATGTTCTAAATTACTTGTATGTCTCATATACATAACAACATACAATATACAAAGAACCATTTGATTGCTAACTCTTAATCTCCATCTAGAAGCTGAATAATTAGGAATATGGGAGATGGGTTTCAATAACAAAATAGCAACCAAAAAAATTACCATAGGTAGTAGTAATAAATTTAAGTCAAAATCTCCTGCGTTCAATAAAGAAATTGCAGCAACTAATAGACCAAAAATAATTAAGATAAAAGTAATTAACATAGAAAAACCAGTTGCACCATAAGGTGTTATTCTCAAATGTGCAACATTAATAGATTCTGCTAATTTATTATAATCTTTATCTTTGGGTTTAATTGTAATTATTTTTTCAGAGAAATTACATAAAGTTTCATATAAACTTAATTTTTTGGTTAAAGCTTCTTTTCTAAAAATATCATATTCTTCAGAAAATCCTTCTCTTGGTTTATAATCTCCTACGCTGCCTACGTTTTTCTCAAGTTTCTTCTTGTATTTATCTAAAATCTTCTTTACATCACTATCCATCTATCTACTCCTTTTTTTTAATGAAAAAAACTAATACTAAAACAATTAATATCAATATCAAAGCAAAAAATATAATTGAATAAATTGTGAAAAAACCATTTTCTTTTATTTCTTGATTAATTTCGGAAATTTCTGGCTCATTTAGAGGTAAAATTTCTATATCCCCTACATCTTCAGATTCTTCTTCATTATCAGGTAATTCAAGAGGTTCTTCTGAAATTCCATAACAAGCAGAATTATCACATTCATCAGTACAAATACATTCTTGTCCATCACATGTAACTCTAAAACTTATTTCAACATTATTACTTCTTACATTAGTAACATCAATTTCAAAACTATTTCTAGTTATTTCAAAATCCTCTTCACCAACATATCTAACACCATTAACACAAAATAAAGCTTTATTATCTTCGCCTATTGTCATTAAAGTAATATTTTTTCCTCTAAATTCAAAACTTTGATCTTCAAATAGAGTAATTTCTTGAGTTGCAGCACTAACAAAACTTATACCTAATAAAAATATCAAAATTATTGATAATCTCATGAATTTTAACTATGAAATTAAATTTATATAGGTTTTGATTAATGCATCAATTTCTGCTTAATTATATTCTTTATCCACCTATTCCACTGTAAAAATATTTTTTTAGAATCTAATTTACCATGATTTTCCCTTATTTCATCTGAAATCCTATGAAACATATCATTATTCTTAACAATAAAATCAGATTCAAGCAATTCAGGCATTTTACTCTCTTGAGAATATTTAACTAAACTTTCCTTAATTTTAGCTCTTAATAAAATATTATCCCAAATGGCATTCCAATCTCCAGACCATTCTTTTACATTAGCAGCAATATCTTTCAAAACTTCACTATCTCCATTAATTAAATCATCAGTAGGAACTAATTCATCTTTAATAGGGTCGTATCTCATTAAATCAACAAAACCTTTCTCTCTTAAAGGATCATCTTCCCAATGTTTTCTAACCTCTGTTATTTGTATAATTCTTCTATATTTGTGCAACCCATCAGAACTTTTAATAGGATTTACAACAACAATTATATCTGTAGCTTTAAAACTAGTTCTTGGAACTCCCAAGTCATTTACAACCCTATCAAAAACACCATAAGGACTTGCTCCATGAATTGTACCTGCAACAACATTTGCTAAAGCACCAATCCTCATAGCTTCATATAAAGCTAAAGCTTCTTTACTTCTTATTTCTCCAACAATTAAACTAGAATCTCCCATTCTTAAACTAGTTCTTATACCTTCATCAGCACTTAACTCAGAACCTCCCGACATTAAAGCACTTCTAACTTTCATTGGTTGAATATTATAACCTAATTTCCTCATAACATCAACGCTAAGTTCTCTAGTATCTTCAACAGTAATTACTCTATATTTTCTCATAATCTCTAACATACTAGCACCTAACAAACTAGTTTTACCAGAACTTCTTGTTCCAGCAATTAACATTGTTCTAGAACCTTGGATTAAAAAATCAAGTAAACCTGCAGCTAAAGGATTCATTAATTTATTTTGAATAAATAAAGGGAATGTCCAAGGTTTATCTCTATGCCTCCTAAATGCAAAAGCTAAACCAACGGGATTTAAAGGTCTAGCCATAATAGCAACCCTTGCTCTTGCATAAGGCAACACTAATTCAGTATCTAAAACAGGATTTGCATTATCTAAAGGTCTCCCACTTAAAATTCTAAATTTAGAAGCCCAACCTTCACCTTCTTCAACTGAAGGAATAATATTTGTAACACATTCATCAAAATTTTGATGAACAATATGTATATTACTTCCACCAATAGGACCATTAACAGTTATATCTTGTATTTTAGGATCTCTTAATAAAACTTCAATCAAGCCAAAACCAACGGTATATCTTACTAAAATTCTTGCTAACTCTTCTATTTCTGAATATCTTAAAGTCAAACCTTTATGTTCTGAAAGTTCTTGTAATAAATCTCTTCCAATATTAAAAAAAGTAGTTCTCATTTTTTCTGGTTCAATAAAATCTTCATCTCTTGGTTTATGTTCTGCTAAGGCATTTCTTGCTAAATCTAATAATTCATATTTATCCTCGCTAAGTTTAAATTCCGGGGGATTTAAATGATAAACATATTTAACTTTTCCAGGAAGTCTATAAATTGTAACTTCCGTATTCTCTCCAACAATATAGAAGTCAACTTGTTCTCCATCAACAGGAGGTTGTGCCATTAATCTGGTAAACATAAAATCAGGGGTTATAATTGGCCTGAAAACATTTCTATAAATAACTCTGCTACCAATAACATGTCCTGCTAAATAAGGTTTAACTAAAGAAATTAATTTAGTATCTTCTAATAAATTAAGGATATTAGATAAAATTCCAAGATAATTTTTTCTTATTTCAAGTTCTTCTAAAAAATCAGTTTTCTTAACTTTAATTTTTTCTTCTCTAATTAATCTTTTTAATTCTACATAAGCCCCAATAGGATCGCTTCTTAATAAATTATAAAGAATATATTGTAAACTTTGTCTGAAATAATTTCCATATCTTCCACCAACAACATTCAAACCAAATAATTTTTTTTGTTTAACAAAATAATTATATAAACTAGCAATCTCTCTTAATATACTTGTTTGTTCTTCATCATATTCATAATTTCTTCTTTGACTTAAAATTATTCTACCGGCAGAACTAACTTCAACCAGATTATCAATTATTCTAGACATTACTGTAGCATTATCTTCAATAGAAGGAATATATGGCCAATTAGTAGCATTTATCTTAAGAACATCCATACCTCCTTCTTTAAATGTAGTGTACTCTTTACCACCTATTTTTTCAACCATGAATATAAAAGGCAAATTAGATTATAAAAACTTTATGAAATCATTTCTTCAAAGAATAATAAACTGCAATAACAACAGGAACTATAACAGCAGCCCAACCAAGAGCTATAGCCCAACCAGTATAACTTTCATAAGGAACTCTTATATCTTTTACAAATTGAGCAATTAAAATTACCATTAGAGAAATTGGAATAACATATTTAATAGAATAAGTCCACCATTTACCAATATTATATTTACTTACGCTATTAATATAACTTCTGAGTTTTTCAGCTCCATAAAACCAACCAACAGCAATACTCTGTGCTATTCCCACACCTATAAGTAAAAAGTTTGTAAGAAAATGGTCAATTAAATCTAAGAAATAAAGACCTGCTCCTGTAGTAAAAATTATTCCCATAATAAATCCTAAAGAACAAACAATTTTGGAGATTTTCTTTTTATCTAATTTTTTAGATCTATCACTTATTACAGTATTCACAGCTTCCACTAATGAAAATGCGCTATCTATTCCTAATGAAATTAAAACTAAGAAAAACATTATTGAAAAAAGCCATGCAAATGGCATTAAAGACAAAGCTTCTGGAAATACTACAAATGCTAATCCAGGACCAGACGCAACAACTTCTTCCGCACCAACACCTAAATTAGTTGCCATATAACCTAAAACAGAAAATACTACAAAACCTGCAAGCAAACCAATTAATAAATCAGAAATTGCAGTTATATAAGAATCTCCAATTATATCTTGTTTTTTATTATTAAAACTAGCATAAGCAATCATTATTCCAAATGCTAAACTTAAACTAAAGAATACTTGGGCTACAGCAGCAATCCAAATTTCAGTATCAAGTAAAGCAGCAAAATCAGGAGTAATATAAGCTAAAATTCCTTCCAATGCTCCTGGTAATGTAATTCCTCTAAAAAATAAAATAATTAAAAGAATAATAGGTAATGGCATTGTTATTAAAACAACTTTACCAACACTTTTTACACCATTTCTTACACAAAAATAAACACCAATCCAAACTAATGCTAATGCAATTAGCAAATACCATTGAATACCTCCAAGATTTC
>JAIOTD010000005.1 GCA_021107205.1 archaeon
CTTGTTCTTGATTCATAGATTAAAGAAGGAATCAGGGTTTTTAAAGGTTTTTTCTTAATCCTTTTAATAATATAAAAAAGAAAAAAAGAAAAAAATTATCTCTTTCTAAAAACTGCCCACAACACTAAAATTATTAAGATAACTAATATTACTATACCAACGATCCAAAATGTTGGACTATTAGATAAGTTTCTTAATACTGAACCACCTGTTACTGATGGTGCAAATATTGTAGATCTTGGATTTACATTCACGTTAACAGTTTTACTATCAACTACACTTCCTGATTCTCTAACTGTAATTGTTGCTGTGTAAGTTCCTTCTGCATTTGATGTTAAAAATGCATATTCAGTTGTTGATTGTCCTGCACTAACTGTTACACTTTCTGTAACTGGACTTGCCCAACTTCCTGAAGGTGTTACTTCAACTGTGTATGTTTCACTTGTTGATCCTGTGTTTGTAATTATATATCCAACACTAAAAGATGATCCTATGGTTGTTGTATAACTTGTTTGCGGTAGAGATAAAACATCTCCTGATACAGTTCCATCGCAGTTTTGTATTGTTAATGATTGAAATACACTGTTAGTATTGCTTCCATCAAATGTTACTTTAGCTTGTATCAAATGACTTCCTTCTGAAGCATCTTCTGGAATTTTGTATGAGAAAGTTTTTACTGCGTCATTATCTTTATCAGAATGTTTTTCTAAATCAAATATTTCTGAGAAAAGATTTATTCCTAAAGTGTTTTGTATAATGGACACTTTAACATCATCTTCATCTTTTTCTCCAACATTTAATACATCAGTTGTAAAACTTACGGTGTCTCCACAACTTACAACAGAAGGATTAATTTGGAAATCTGTAATAACAACTTCATGTGATTCTCTTTCAATTTCTATTTCTATACTATCATAATTACAGTTTTCGTCTTCATCTCCATCTTCAAATGCTTTAATATATAAGATGAAAGTATCATCTGTGTCTAAATCTTCATCAAATGGAATTGTTAACTCAAATTTGAAATCTTCATCTTTTCCTTCTTCAACTTCTTCTTCTTCAACTTCTATGTTTTCTACTTCTTCATCTTCATCTATATTGTAAAGAATTGCTTCTAAAGCAATATCCATATCATTATCATCTGTGTTATCTATGTTAACTTCTATGTCCATTTCTTCTCCGATTTTAAAATCATCTCCATCATCAGGTTCTTGAATATCTATTCTTATGTTACCTGAATTTGGACCTCCAACAGGATCTCCATCACTTACTCTTCCATCTTTACATAGTTCAGGTTCTACTCTTACATTAACTGGGAATGTGAAAGTAATTCCTGGGTATGTTGTGGATTCTATTGTAGCAGTACCTGTGTATGTTTCTAATCTAATTCCATTATCAGTACTTACTTCAATATCTAATTCGGTTGAACTTCCTATTGTAATAGTTCCAACTGAGTAAGGAGTTCCTAATGTGACTGCGTTATTATTTATTCTGAATGATGCTTCATTATCATCAGAATCTGTGAAATCTCCATTAAGAGTTATTCTCATGTTTGTTAAATCAACATTCCCTGTATTTGTCAATCTAATTGTTTCTTCTTGTGTATCATCTTCTGGTAAACTGTATATTAATTCATCATCAGAATCTAAACCAGAAACAGAATATTGTATTAATTGATTAACAGCAAAACTAAAATCAATTGTTCCTGAATAGTTTGTTGTAAAATCTTGTGCTGTCAAAGTTCCTTGATATAATCCAGGTGTTTGACCACTTGGGATGTTTACTGTATATGTAACAAATTCAGAATTTTGGTCTGCATCTAAGCTTGAGATTAATGCAGGTGAGAATCCTACTTCATTAGAAAGTATTACTGCTCCGCCAGGTCCATTTACATCTGAATTTGAGAACCCAATTCCTGTCAATAATTCTGTGTGTGTATTATGTATTCTAAATTGTCCTGAAGTTCCTGTTCCAGGATTTGAGTCTAAAGGATTTTCAAAATTAACGAATTCCAATCCTTCATCTAGGCTATTTATTCCATCAGGTTGTAATGGAGTTGCTAAATTTAGACCTAGAACTAAGACTAATAATATTACTATAAAAAATGGTTTTTTCATATTTATAACCCCCATGGTTGTTATTATAATTGTTGCTATTCCGTAGTTGGGACAAATTTATAAAGCTTTTGGTAGGTATTAAAAGGTGTGGTAAGAGGATTTTTACCAAAAATTTAAAAAGGGATGATACTAGTAATAAGTATTATTTAATGGAGGAAATTTAAATGGAAGGAACAGTTAAGTGGTTTAATAAAATGAAGAACTATGGATTCGTAGAAGATGACCAAGGTCAACAGTACTTCTTACATGGATCTGCTTTAGAACAAGGCACCTTTGTACGTGAAGGTGATAGAGTATCTTTTGAACCTGCAGATGGGGATAAAGGAAAACAAGCTAAAGATGTTAAGTTACTTCAAAAAGCTAGTGAAATGGATTCTGATGGTGGAAATGAATCTGAAGAAGAGTCTCAAGAAGAAGAAACCGAAGAAGAAGATTCTAAAGAAGAAGAAAAGAAAGAAGAATAAAAGTACAATTAAGTATTTCTAAATTTTTTATTTTTTTATTTTTTTATTTTAAACTAGATTCTAAAGTTAATCTTACGTCTTTGTCTGAATCTCCAATATGTAACATTTGTTTTGGTAACCAAAGATCTATTTTACCTAAAGTGATTTTTTTTAGAATTTGTATTTTTGTTTTAGGATTATTTTCATATACTGCTTTTGTGATTTCTGGAATTCCCCCTAACATTCTAGTGTATTCTCCTAAATCATAAAATCCCCATTTACCTGAATAATCTGTTTCTGAGGTTGATGATAAAGCACAAATAATTGGATATTTCATAGGGTGTAATACCAAGAGATTAAGATTATTATCTTTATGAATTCCTAAAACAGTTTTAGGTTTGTCAGAAGGATCATTTATGTAATCTATAACTCTTCCATCTGGAAAATATGTTAAACTTCCATTAAATTCTCTAATATTTCCGTCTTGAGAATATTCTCCAGTTATTTTTACAATTTTAGGTTCCATGGAATTTATTTTTAATAAGAAAATTATTTAAAACTAATTATAAAATTGAAAAGATTCCTAAAGTAGCTAAAGTTACTAATATTCCTGCTATGATTACTCCTAAGGAAACTGCTAGAAATGCTTTATTTCTCTTAATTCCAAAGAACCAAGATAATATGGATGCTGTGTAAGCTCCTGTAAAAGGCAATGGAATAGCTGTTAATAACATGATAAATAAGAATTCTAAATTAGTTCCAACGTGTTTTTCCAGTTTTTTTCTGTTTTTGTTTATGTAAAAGTTGAAGAATTTGTTATAATAGCTAAAATATTTCATTAATTTATGATGTACTTTGTCTAGAAAAAAGAAAACTAGGGGAAATACTAAAATGTTAAATGCTACTGCGAAGAAAAAAGCAATTATCGGATTAATCCCTAAAGAAAGAGCATAAGGAATTGCTCCTCTTAATTCTGAGATTGGCAGAATAGATAGTAAAGCTATCCTTAACATTTCAATCATTTTTTACCTTGAAGAACTATTAAATCTTCTGTGGTTAATTTTTTCTTGGTTTTTAATTTTTCTTCTACTTCTTTAGTTTTTGATTCAAGATCTTTTTCTTCTTTCTTTTTCTTCTTTTCTTTTACAAATTTGATTTCTTTTTCTTCTTTTTTTCTTATTTCACCTGATTCTTTTAATTTATCTTTTAATTGATCATTTAAACCTGTGAATTGATTTTTTAAATCTAAGAATTTCTTGAACGCTTCTTCCTGTTTTGTTTTTAATTCGTTGATTTTCTTTGATTCTGTGATAAATTCATCATAGTTTTTATCTTTTGATACTTGCAATAATTTTTTATGGAATTCTTCTGATTTTGACTTATGCTCATCGATGTTTTTGGATATTTCATTTATTTTGTTAAGTAAAGATGTAACTTCTCCATTA
>JAIOTD010000020.1 GCA_021107205.1 archaeon
CCATTATTTTATAAGTAATTTTGATAACATTTTTGGAAAATTAGTTAATAACTTTTATGATAAATTGCCTGAACAAGAAAAGAAAACTTTACAAAAAAAAGTATTTAGATATTCTTTAGCTAAAGTAATAGCACATTCCCCTACTGGTTTTGAGTTATTTTTTGAGTTATTGAATAAAAATGTAGATGAAATAGCAGATTTATTTAATCCAGTAAAAAGGAAGAAGAAAAACATCTATTTTTATGATATTAAATCATTTTTAGACTATTGCTTATTGGCAGACCAGATTAAAGGTCATAAAGTCTCACCAGAATTAAGAACGAGAATACCTAAATACTACGTTGAAGCTTTAGCAGAATCTTATGAAAAACTCAATAAAAAACAAAAAGAGAGAGAAATAATACAAATGGAAGAGCAAATGTATATTAATGAATTAGAAAAAGAAGCCGAAATCAAGGCTATTGGAGGTGATAAATAAAATAAATATTTTCAGTCACTATATATTTAATATATAACTATTTCTTTTTTAATTTAGTAAGAACTAACTTATTAGGAATATAAATAAAACCTTGTTTAGTTTTCATCTTTGTTTCTAATAAACCTATATTTACAACTTTACCATTTATTTTACCAATTTTATAATCCTTATCCCTTTTCACTAAATTTTCTCTAGAAATCTTTAAACCAGAAGAAAAATTAGGAACAAGATCTCTTATAGATAATAAAACAAATATAACAATTATTAATATTAACACAATCAAAACCAAATAAAAAGCAGTTTTTCTAATACCTATTTGATTTAATGCTAAAATTAATGCTATAATATAAACCAAATACTTTACTCCGTTAATCATCAACTTATCACTTAAAAACAAAGTTTCTTTTCTTAATGCCTTATCTATCTCTAAACTCTTAAGGCCTTTTTTAATCAACTTACTAAAAAATCTACCAAAAACCAATCCAAATAATAATATTACAATAGCACCCAAAGTATTCAAAATATGTACAGAAACCAAATCATAAACATTAGTTATCATATTATATTACTTGAAAAAACAGTTTAAAAAGATTCTTATTGGAAAATCTTTTAAATATACAAAATATAGTATTAATATGAAAGCAATCTTTGGTGGAAATCCTAAAGTAAATAGATCAGTAGTTGAAAATAAGTCTGTTGACGTATTAATTAATCCAGAAAAAAACAATGAAAATGATTACATGCATTACAGAAATTCTGGTTTAAATCAAGTTTTATGTAAATTAGCTAAAAAAAACAATGTCGCTATAGGTTTTAATTTTAATTCGGTATTAAATACAGAAGGAATTAATAGATCTAAAATATTAGGTAGAATGATTCAAAACGTTAAACTTTGCAAAAAATACAAAGTTAAAATGATTATAATTAACTTAACAGAAAATCCTTATGAATTAAAAACAGTCTCAGACCTAAAAAGCTTTGGAATTTGCTTAGGAATGCATCCTTCAGAGATATCAGTAAGGTTTTTATAATAAAAAAATTAGTAATATATATCTAAAAGAGGTGAAAAATGGCTACTGAACATTCTCATACAAAATTAATAAACAAACTTATAGACAATAATGTAAAATTACAAAAAAACAATATTGAGTTACTTCATACTATGAAGGAATTAACAACAAAAGTTGATAAATTAGTTACAATTTTTGACGAAGCTTCTAAACATGTATTAGAAGTTGGTGAAGATAAAAGAATTCTGGAATTAACAGATAAATTAGGGGAATTATTAGATCAAAATAAAACAATAGCAAAAGGCCTAGTAATGCTTGAGAAATATGTAAGAGATAGATCAGAATTTCAAGCTCCACAAAAATCTCCCTTTTAAAATATGGCAATAGAATTTTTGTTGAATGAAGCATTTAAAGAAAAAGATAGAAAAGAATTAGAAAAAATAAGAAAAAAATTACTAAAAAAACCAATTAAAAAATATAGAGAAGCTAAATTCTTAAGACAGTTTATTTTAGCAGGATTTAAACAATACCCTTCCCATAGGAAAAAAATAACTTCTAATAGAGAAGAAATTGAAAAAGTAAAAAAACAAATTACTTTTGAAATGCCCCGTGCAAATTATGGAAAAAAACCTGTAGAGATAAGAGAACCTTTTATTCCTAGAAAAATTATTCATCCTGAAACAAATGTAGCAATTAAAAAAAGAATTAGTTTTCAAAAACCATTACCTCGAACACCATCACCATTATTATTTCATACAGAACAAGTTCATGAAAAAATTCCTATGAATACTAATATTCCTCAACAACCACAAGGTTTACCAGAACCTCCAAAACCAACAATGCCTGAAGCCCCTTTACCAACAAGACAAACAGTTCAAATTCCTAATACTCCAAGTCCAAGAGATTTTGTAAAATTATTAGAACAACCAAAACCAACTGAGAAAAAACCACAATTAGAAACACCATCTCCTTTCTAAATCCAATTAACTTCTACCTGATCAATTCTCCAACCAGGTTTTATATCAAAATTATTTTCAATTCTCCTTCCATTTTTATATTCTAAATAACCTTGCCAAGCAATCATTGCAGCCTGATCTCCAGAATATTTCATAGGAACAGCATAAAATTTAGCTCCTCTTTCTTTACACATTATCTCTAACATTTCACAAAATCTTTGATTCGCTGCAACACCTCCAATAAGTAAAACTTCTTTCTTATCACAATGCGCCAAAGCTCTTTCAGTAACTTCTGCTAACATAGAAAAAAATGTTTCCTGTAAACTATAACATAAATCTTCTTTCTTAACTCCTTGTTTAAACATATTAATAGATTTAGTTAATATTCCTGAAAACTCAACATCCATTCCTTTTACAACATAAGGTAATTTAACATATTCTCCTTCTTTAGCTAAAGATTCTATTTTAGGGCCTGCAGGAAAACCTAATCCAATCTCTCTTCCAAACTTATCTAAAGCATTTCCTAAGGCAATTGATAAACATTCTCCAAATATTCTATATTTTTTACCCTCATAAGCAATTATTTGTGTATTAGCACCAGAAGTAAAAACAAAAACAGGATCTTTAGCTTTGGTTAACAATTTACCAATTTCTAAATGTCCACAAATATGATTTGCTCCAATTAATGGTTTTTTTAATTTTTTACTTAAATCTCTAGCTAAATTTTTACAAACAGCTAATGATAATGGTAATCCAGGACCTTGACTAAAACTAATTAATTCAATATCTTTTTCTTTAATATCAGCTTCTTTAATTGCTTCTTCTATAACTTTAGGACCTTCTTGTATATGGTGTTTAGCAACTATGTTAGGAATCAAACCACCTTCTTCTGTCGTGAAAACTTTCCTAACATCACTTAGAATTTCACCTTCATCATTTATTACAGAAGCTCCGATAGTGTGGGCTGTACCCTCTAAACCTAAAATTATCATTTTATTCTAACTCTTCTAATCCTTTTTCTTTTTTTACTTTTAATAATATAATAAACGCCTCCAAATAATAAAATTAAGAAAATAAACGACACTAAAAATATCATTATTAATAAAAATACAGAAACTATTGGTATAAAGAAAATTAATCCTAATATTACTACAACAAGTATAACTACTAAACCAAAAATCCACTTAATACTTTGTCCTATTTTATCAAATATCATATATTAAAAATATAAAATTAATTTAAAAACATATCGTTTAATTATAAGTTTCTATTTCTAACAACATATTATAATATTCATCACTTAGATATTCTTTTCCTTGAAGTAATTGATTAATATAATTCTGTGTAGGTTTTAAACCTTCTTTTGTGTTATTAGCAATATAGACATCACACAATAATTCACCTTTAGAAGTTATCACATTTATTTTTGTTCTATAATATTGATTAGATGAAACTCCTTCATAAGCATCCATATTAATTAATGAATCCTCGTAGGTATAATAGGTAACACCTTCAACTTTAGAATTAATTTCAGGAACAATATTACCATATCCAACTCCTTGCGTTCCTGATACTTTATTAAATACTAATTTATAATCGTCAACATAACCACTAAACACATCACTATAAGTAAAATTTCTAGAATTAATTTGTTCAACATTCATATTAGAACCATAACTAAAATAACAAACTTTCCTATCTTTAAAAATAGGAAATATTAAGATTAACACAACTACCAATATAATAAATAAAATAAACCACTTTTTCATAGAATTAAATTAACTTTTAATTTTTATATATTTTTCTCAATAACAACCATTTCTAAATCTCTAATTTTTCTAACAACTTCCCCACCTTCATCCTCAGAATCAAAAGTGTAATAAAAAGTATTAGGTAAAGGAACAGGAATCTCACCCATAGGACCCAGCATATTATAATAAACACCAAGTATATGTATATTGGTTTTACAATTGTCAGTAGATCTACCCAAACTTACCCCTTTAATCCATAAACTATCATTATGACCCTGTTCTATTATCCCTATACCAGCCCAACAGGGAGTTAATTTATGACTATTACCCACATAACCATCACGAGCTGCTAATATATATTTCCCTAAATATTCTCTAAGATTTTCAGGATTTTCAATTTTTTTCATAAAACTAATATTATAGAAACAAATAAAAATCTAACCTAAATAATTTAATTCACTTTTATCTTTTACTTCAGTACTTTTCTTAGTTTGTTGCATTAAATTCTTTAATTTATCTTCAAACTTCTTTGCTTTTTCTAATAATGGTTTAGTATCTACATTTAAATTTAAATAATTATCTAAAATCTCTAAAACCTTAGCAGCTCCTTTAGAATCAGGTAATTTAGAATGAGTTTCTACAAAAACACAATTAACAGGTAAATTCTTACTTAATAATAAAGCACCAGTAACACCCAAAATAATACCTTCTTTCAAAGGTTCTACCTTCAAACTTGCTAATTTTTTGTTATTCTTTATATTATTTGAAAAATAATAAGCATTTGTTGTATCTGTCATACTTGCTACACTTTCTAAACTAATAACTTCCTTAGCACCTGTTTGTTTAACTAATTCATTAATTGCATCTGCTAATTTCCATTCTACATTTGTAACAGGATTCAAAGCATGAACTAAAATAATATTATGTTTCTTAGAATAAAATATTCCAAAAGGCTCAACAACTTTAGAATTATGAATTGCCACCATAGGTACTGAATCCTTACTTTCAAATTTGCCTATTTTTTCAGCTTTCAAATGTTCAATTAAATAATCAGTAGCTATACTTCCAATAAAACCCAATCCAGGAAAACCCTCTATAATTATAGGATTTTTAGGTTTTTTATCTAAAATTAGTTTCATAACAATTAGAATTATTTAATAATATATAAAACTTTACTTTCTAACAATAATTTCAACCACATCTCTATTTTTGTATATTCTATAAAATATATTATATAGTTTGATTCCACTAGACATTTATACACACAGAATATTTAAAGTAAAAAATTTTAGCATTATTATGTTCGATTTATTTAAACTTTATAATCCAAAAGAAGATATTGGACCAAGATCACATGTTAGATGTAAAGGAAAAAACCTGACTCTAATAACAAATGAATTAATTAATGAAATGATTACAAAAGAAGATAAAATATTTTATGTTTCCAAAAGAATTGCCAAAAAATTAAATCTTAACAACGATACTCCTCTAAAAATGTTTAGAAAAAGAAACGAATGGTTTTCTATTGCTGTTCTAAAAGAATTACTTAATGAATGGAAAATTATATGTAAAAAATCAAATAAAAATTTTTTAAATAAAAAGAATCAAATAATAAACTCAATAGAATACTTATCTTCAGGAACTTCTAAAACAATTATTTTAAAAGCTGTCAAAATAAATAATATTATATTTGCTCAAATAGCAGGAGCCCATCATGCAGATGGATGCTTATTTAAAGAATTTACTAAAAATGGCGTTAGTTATAAATTTCAAATACTAGATTATTATAAAGGAAACTTAGAATATTTTGAAAGGAATTTCAGTGAATTATTTGGAATTAAATTAAAAATAAAAAAAGATAAACAAAATTCTTGGTCTATATCTATTAGAAATAAAATATTTGGCAGATATTTAGAAATCTTCTACGAATTTCCAACAGGAAATAAAACCTATTTTAATCTTCCAAAAATAATAAAAAAATCAAATTTGAATATAAAAAAGAATTATATTCAAGGTTTTATTACGTTTGATGGGTGTGTTGAAAATGATAAGACTATAAGTTTGGGAATAGCTAATAAAGAATTAATAGAAGAATTTTATACAATTTTTAAAAATTTAGGATATAAAATTAAAAAAATAGAAAAGAAAGGATATTTTCACCTAAAAACTCCAGTACTAAATAGAAAGGAAATTTTATTATGGAAAAAATTATTTGGAGAACGTACAGAAAAACAATTAAAATTAAATAGTTTTATCCAACTTTATAAAGATAAAATTAAAAATTTTAATGAAGCTATGTTAATATTAAATAAATATTTTCCAAAACAAAACTCAAGTAAAATAAGCATTATTGATATAATAATTTCATTAAAAAATTTGAGAGAATGTAATAAATATGAGTTAGCAAATAAAACAAATATTGGTGTTAGTACTTTATACAGATATATTCACATTTTGGAAAAATCTAATATTTTAAAAAGAAAATCAAAAAATCAGAAATATCCAAATAAACTTTATTTTTATTATAATCCTTATATAAAAGAATGGAGGTTACCTAATTACTTGTCTTGATTTCTATAACATCTCTATGTTTTAATATATGTTCTTTACCAATTACCACTTTAGTTTTAACATCTATTGCTTTAACAAATTTATTTCCTATATCTGTATGAATATTGTAAGCAAAATCTAATGCTGTACTATTTTTTGGAAGTAAGAAACAGTCAGGTAAGCATCTACCATCTTTATCATAAAGATTATTCACACCACCTGGAAATATTGCTATATATTTTAACAAATCAAAAACAGAATAATTTAATATTTCTTGAATTCCTGTTGTATTATATTTTTCTAATATATTCTTCTTAATGAATTCTAAAGCTTGTAATTGCTTTTCATTTAATTTTTCTTTATCTAAAATTTTAAAATTATCCTCTCCAGGAACATATTCAATTAGTTTATCTTTAGCGGCTTCTCTTAAAGCTAATTCAGATTCAGCACTACAAGGAATTATCATATACTCTTTAAATTCTTTTTTTAATCTGTCTAAATTATACAAAGCTCCTTCTACATCTATTTTATTAGCAGCAATAATCATTGGTTTGGTTTTCTTTCTCAACCTAGAACTTAATTCTCTTAAATCATCATCACTCCACTCTGAAGGGTGATGAACTAATTTTAATTCTTTAATAATATCTTCCACATCATCTTCAGTTACTTTTAATCCACTTAGTTGTTTAGCCAATGCTTTTTTAATATCCAAGTTCTCTTGCTTTACAGTTCTTACAAATTTTTCCCAACCTTTTTTCAAAATTTGATAATACCACATATCAATTTCATTTTCTAAAAATTTCACATCTTTAATAGGATCATAACTTAAAGGTTTAACAGATTCTCCTTTTTCATTAGTACTTCCAGAAATATCAATAACATTAATAAAAACATCAGCCTGTCTTAAATCATCTAAAAATTTATTTCCTAAACCTTGACCTTCATGAGCACCTTCAATCAAACCAGCAACATCTATTAAGTCAAAAGGAACAAATCTATAATGATTTAAACAAAAACCGTTTCTTGGTTGACATTGAACATTAAATTCTTTATCAACACATTCTATTTTAAAATAAGCAGTACCTGTATTTGGTTTTATAGTAACAAATGGCCTATCTCCTATCTCAACCTCTGCCAAAGTAGCTGCTTTGAAAAAAGTACTTTTGCCTGTGTTGGGCTTACCCACTAAACCTATTTTCATATTTTATCTTAAAAAACAATAATATAAAAACCTTTATAAATATAAAATCCAATTTAAAAGTGAGGTTAATTAATTGGTAGATTATGAAAAAGCATTCAAAAGACCATTTACAGATTTTTCTAAATTATTAATTGGAGTTCTAATATTATTTATTCCTATGATTTTCTTAGTTGTTCCAAATCCTATTGTAATTACAATAGCAACTATAATTGTGGTTATAGCATCTTTGATTTTAGGAGGATATCAATTAGAATGTGCAAGAACAACAATAAAAAACAAATTCAAACTTCCTGAATGGGGAAATTTCTTTCACTTGTTTTCTAAGGGATTTTTAGCAATGATAATTGGCATTATTTATATGTTACCTGCATTAATAATTGGTTATATATTTTTAGCAAAACCATTATCAGAAATAATTCCAAATATAGAAAATATCTCAAGTGAAGCCATTCTTCAAATACTATCTGCAAATCTTACTTCAATAGTAATTGGAGGTATAATTTTAACACTTTACTTCATATTATTTACTTATGTAAGTCCAATGATAACACTTTTCTTCGCTCAAAACTATAAATTTAAACAATCTTTTCAAATTAAAAAAATATTCAGAAAGGCATTTACTGGAAAATATTTTGTTGCTATTTTGTTAGCATTCATTTATTCAATGGCATTGTCTTTAGTATTTTCAGGATTGTTTACATTAATCTTAACTTTGTTAGTAAAGAATGAAGCGATAGTATCCATATTTAGTTCACTTATGTCGTCAGTACTTGGATTTGTATTAGCAGTAACTGTTTACACAATTTATGGTTCGGTTTTCAAAGAACTAAAAAATAGGAGGTGAAAATTTGGTAAATTATGGAGAAGCATTCAAAAGACCTTTTACCAATTTTACAAAACTAATAATTGGAATATTGTTATCTATAGTACCTATTGTAAATTTCTTTGCTTTAGGTTATGAATTAGAAGCAGGTAAAACTGCAATGAAGAGAAATTTTAAGTTACCTGAATGGAATATGTGGGGAAAATATTTTCTTAGAGGTTTGTTATATTTTGTGATAACTATAATTTATATGATACCTGCACTTATAGTAATTTTAATAGCAGCAGGAACAGCAGCATTTTCAGGTTTAACGGCTTATGCTTTAAGTGATATAACTGCATTTTTCGCAGGATTAATTGTAGCAGCACCTTTGATTATATTAGGTATAATTTTAGCAATACTGGCAATTTATATGATACCTGCAGCAGTTCTTAGATATGTTTCAACAGATAAATTCGGTGACGCATTTAGTTTTGGAATTGTATTTAAAAAAGTATTTTCAGGTAAATATTTTGTTCCTTGGCTAATTGGTTTGATTTATGGTCTAGTAGTAGGAGCAATTTTAGGATGGATACCTTTTGTAGGATCAGCAATATCTGGATTTATAACAGGTGTTACAATGCTTACTTTATTGGGAGAAGTCTATCCAACAATTAAATAATTTTTTTCTTTATTTTTTCTATTTCTAAGAATTCTTCTTTTCCAGTTTCCATATTCTTTAATTTAAATTTCTTCTTTTTAACTTCATCTTGACCAACAAATATTACATAAGGTATCTTCATAGAATTTGCATAATCTAAAGCTTTACCTATCTTATCTAAAATAATAACTTTAACCTTATCCTCTCTTAATTTCTCAGCTAATTTTATAGATTCTTTTTCTTGTTTTATATTTATAATTAAACATTGAATACTCTCTAAATCAACTTTAGAAATCTTAGCTAATCTATCCAATCCAAAAGATAAACCAGTACTTTGAATTCCATTAACTAAATAAGATCCCCCAGCTACAATAGTTTCTTTCATGTCTTTGCTTTTAATCTCAAATACATTTCCATTGTAATAACCTAAACCTCTTGCTAATGTAGGAGAAAACTTAACTTTAACATCAAAATATTTACAATATTTTTCTAACTCTTTTATATCTTGATAATTTTCATATTTTTCAAAATCATTTTTCTTTAACAAATTCAATATTTTTTCAGCTTTATATTTCTTTAAATTAATTTTAACTTCTTTCTCACTTACTTTATCTAACTTATCTAATTCTCTTATTACTTCTTCTTTTTGTTTAATACCCTCTTTATCTAAAATTTCATTTAATAATTTTCTAGAATTAATATAAATTTCAAATTTTAATCCTAATTCATTTAATATTTTAGATGTTATTTTTAGAACTTCAGCATCATCTTTATAATTAGATCCTATAACATCAACATCACATTGAACAAATTCTCTAAACCTATTTGAAGAAGCAGGTTCATCCCTAAAAACACTTCCAATTTGATATCTTTTATAGGGTAATTTTTTATTTTGAGCAATTCTGTTTAATTGAAATGTAAATTCATATCTTAATGCTAATTTCCTTTTACCTTTATCTTGCAATCTAAATATATCAGATATTACTTCATCATCACTTTTTTTAACAAATTCTTCATACTCTATTGTTGGAGTTTCAGCAGGCTCATATCCATACAATCTAAAATTCTCTACTAAAATATCTCTTATTTTTGCTCTTTTCAAAGCATCATTTCCTGTACAATCTTGAAATCCTTTTACCTTTTCCATTTTAAATATAAAGGGCGGAAGGCGAGAGTCGAACTCGCTCTAGAAGCTCCACAGGCTCCTATGCTAACCGGTACATTACATCCGCCATATAAACCTCCAAAATTCAATATAGAACTAACTAAGTAAAATCTTCTAACAATGAAATAAATCAACTCGTTTCATTTTTACTCAAAAATAAGTTAAATTAATTGTTTATAAAATTAACTATTTCTTATACTTCTCTTCTACGAAATCAATAAATTCATTAGTTTTAGTATAAAATTGATGAACTTTTTCCATATTCACTTCATAAGCTTCATCATTTTGCATAACAATCATTCTTACATTTTTTCTAAATTCTTCTTTTCTAGTAAATTCAGCTTTATCAATTTTTTTTAACATATAATAAAAATTTAAGAAATCAGACATATAAACATTCCTTGAAGTTAATTTTTTTAACGCATCAGCACGAGAAATAGGAGTTAAAGGAAGCTCTTTAATCTTCTTCTTTTTCTTAAAATACTCCAAAGAGTCTATGATCGCATAATCCATAGCATTTATCAGTCTATGAATTATATTTTTAATAACATCAACAGTCCTTGTGTACTTTAATGTTACAAAAATTAAGTGATCTGCTCTTTTAAGCTCCTCATAAGCTTCATCTTCTTTAATTTCAGAATCTAATTGCGGCATTTTTTAAAACTTGATTCACCCTAGACATAAAAGGTTTACACTCATTTATATAGTTTTTCAATTTGTCAAGGGTAATAGTCTTAGTATTATAATCTTTATCTCCAAAAACATATTTGTCTTTTCTTACAAATTCAACCATACTCTGTTTTCTTGCATCAACTAATTTTTTTAAATCTTCAATAATAACCATATGTTCTCTTTCAAAATTATATCTTCTGGCACATACACCTTTAAAAATATCAAATTTAACATCAAAATTATCAGGATATAAACTTATTCTTTTGTATAATCTATCATAAGTTAAAATAGAATCCATAGCTAATATCAAACTTTTACTTAAATTTTCAGTTATACTTAAAATTAATTTTTGATCTTTAACTAAATTATAAGTAACAAAAGCTAGATGGTCAGCTGTATTAAAAGCTTTATTAGCATCATTTAATATTCTCATGACTTCTTCCATAGAATTTAGATATAGTAAATAAATATAAATAACTTATCCTTTAAGCTCTAATATTGTCTGAGCTATATCACCATCATTTTTCTCTAAAACTTCTCTAGCTTTTTCTTCAGAAACACCTGATTGTTCAACAACCATTTTAATATCTTCTTCACTAATATTACTCTCTTCTTGATAATCTCCAACAATTTGGAAAGTTTCTTCGCCCATCATTTGAACTTTAGAAACTTTAGGATCTTTAAAAACCATGTTTTTATCTTTTAATTTTATAATAACTTCCTCAGCATCAATACTTTCCTGTTTAACACCCATCTTCTTCATTGCCTGTTTCAACATTTTTTGATCCATTCCGGGAA
Organism: archaeon; assembly: GCA_021107205.1. Taxonomy (GTDB): domain Archaea; phylum Nanobdellota; class Nanobdellia; order SCGC-AAA011-G17; family GW2011-AR20; genus JAIOTD01. Next base: position 12,045 of record JAIOTD010000020.1, read on the forward strand.
ACATTTTACGCCATCCTATGTAATAAGAATTCTATTATAATAACCAAAATAATCATACCAACTACATGTTCTGGTTTAAACCTTATCTTACTCTTATAATCATCAAAATATCTTACTAATCCTCCCATTCCAGAAGGCATATTTACTTTGTTATCTGCCATATTAAATTACCAAATAAAAGACTATAAAAAACTTACTAAAAAGTTATCCCTAAACTTCCAAATACAGAGGATAATAACAATGAAGCCAATAAGAATATTACCAATGCTACAACAATATAAACAGGTAATACCCTAAATCCTGATTTCTCACTTCCTGTTTTAATAGCTGCAACAGTTATTGCTGAGAAAAATGCACTCACCATTAAACTCACATATGCAAATATCTTAAAATCAGTCTCCTTAATACCTTGACCTATATTAGCTATAGGTAATTTAGTACTTACAGCTCCAATATTACTTATATCAATATTACTCATAATATTTCCAATAACAACTATTATTCTATGAGATAAAGCAAATAATACAGGAGCTACAATTAAAGACGCAAATACAATAAATATAGCATAAGTTGTAACATCAGCAGCAATTTCTTTCTGTAATAATTGATTTTCTTTAATAGTCCAACTAACACTGCGTATTAAATCAGAAATCTCTCCCCCTGCTTCTAAACCTTCAACTAAAACAACCATACTCCTCTCTAAAACCTTACTATCATATTTTGCACTAACACTTAACAAAGAATCATTTAATTTAAAACCAACCATAGTTTTCTTAGCAACAATTTCCATCTCTTCAGCTAAAACGCCAAATCTTTCCCTTATAGCATACCATAAAGCTTGATCTATTGTTAATCCTGCTCCAACATTAGCAGCAACTAACTGCAAATAATCACTAAGAACTTCTTCTAATTTAATTCTTCTTTGATATTTTTTATAAGCAACATATGAATAAAATAAAAACATAACAATAGCGTATGTTAAAACCAAACTGATTACCCAATAACTAAATAATGTTAAGAAAAATCTTGTTCCTGTATAACCAGAAATATAATCCCAAAATGCTAAAATACCTAAAAAACTTAATATAAAACCAATAATTAATAATCTAATTAACATTTCTGAAGGGGTTTTATTAATACCTGATTTAGTGAAATGTAATTTTATTTTATCATTCCATTTCCTTCCCAAATACAGTTTTCTAGTCTTAATCATTTTGTAATATCCCCGGTCTACTACTTTTAATTATACTATAAAATAAAAATTGCATAAATGCAATAGCAATAGCGATTCCTAATAAAGATCCTAAACTTAAATTAATACCTAATAAAGTTGACAATAAAGCAATAATTGTAATTCCTAATGAAGGAACTATAACAGCTATCATTAAGTAAAACATAACAAGAGGATTTAATTTTTTATTATAAATTCTAATTTGAATTAATTGTTCTCTTTGAATCTGATCAATAATAGAATCCAAAGCTTTAGCAACATCAGAACCAGTTCTTAACGAGTTCATAACCTGCCACATCATTTTTCTAAAATTAGCAGAAGGCGTAATATCAATAACCTGACTTAAAGCTTCTTCTATAGGAATACCAACTTCAACTCTTTTAATAATCTCTTCAAAATGTTTTCCTATTCTTTTGTAACTTCTTGCAACATTAACCATTGCACTAAATAAAGGAACACCGGCACTTAATTCTATTAATAAGAATCTTCCTGCAAAAACAATATCTTGATCAATTTCTTTAATTCTTTTATTTATCTTTACCTTTAACCTATTTAGAAAAAAGAAAAATAAAAATAAGTAAAGAGGTATACCAATAATAATGCTAGTTAATGGTTGAATTTCCATTCTTAATAAAAACAAGAAAGCTATTATCACAAAAGCAACATCAACAATTAAAGCAGATACTAAAGAATTTTGGATATATCTAATAGGAGTGGTCTCCTTCATCCCTGCTTGAATAAGCCTGGTCTTTAAATGAGGAAAATATTTTTGTATATTTTTAGCTAACATTTTTTCTTATAAAATTCATGATTATGTCTTTGTTAGTGTAGTATGTAGCAACAACTTTTCCAATATCATTAATCTTATTCACTTTCTTCTTTGCTAACCACTTTAAGATATCCATTTTCTCTTTTAATTCAATATTAATCTCTTTTTGACTTAATCCAGTATTAAGCATTAATTCATTCATTAATCTCTGAGATTTATTTGCTTGTCCTAATTTATCACTCTTCATATCTAATTGCATCAAAACATTAGGTTTTGAATTTTTTAGAATCTCAGAAATTTGTAATACTCTTCTAATACCTGTTCTTCTGTTTCTATACATTACCACAATCATTGAAATTGCAGGTAATAGA
>JAIOTD010000067.1 GCA_021107205.1 archaeon
AAAACCTTGACCTCTTCCTCTTTTATTTCCTCTTTTAATAGAACCATGCTTTAAACTACCTCTTTCTTTACCTTTAACTATAGCAACTTTATGTTGAGTATGTTTTTTACATTTTCTACAATGTTTTTTTCTTTGTTTTGGTAATTTCATATTTCTTTAGCTCTATTCTTTTTTATTAATAAATCTGATATTTTTATTGGTAAATTTGCAACGTCTTCGGTCCAAAATGGGCCATAAACATTTAAGTCTTCCCCAACGAACTTTGGAACAGGTGTATTAAATCTAACCAATTTTAATGACTTTTCTTCGTTTTTTATTGTTTTCGGTTTTTCCCTTTTAGGTAATTTCCCTTTTAATATCTGATTTAAGACATTTTCTTTGTTGTTATTCAATATATTTTTTATTTTAGTGTAAAATTCTTTCTCTTCTTGGATTAAATTAGAGAGATCTGGACTTAATTTAGACCTTGCACTTGATAAAGATAATTGGATTATTTTAGTTTCTCTTCTTTCATATAGCTCCTTTATTAGTCTTTTAATATTTTCTATTTGTTTTCCTGTTCTTTCTATTTCCTTAGCCGCAAAAACACTTTCTTTTTCTTTTTGAGATTTAAGAATTGCTGATTTTTCATTTAAATAATTTATGGTGTTTTTTATAAAATCAAGATCTAATTTTTGAATTTCAGGTCTAACCTTCTCCCTTCTAAGTATTTCATATAGCGTTTCATATGTTATTATAACTTCAACCATAAAGTTTAGAATATGAGAAATTATTAAAAGATATTTGTTGTTAAACCTTTATTTTATAATGAAATATGTTGTCATAAGGCATTTCCATTTCTACCATATGTTTAAGAGTCCAATTTTCAAAATATCTTCTGAAAGGCCTCATTGAGTTTCCATGAGCAGAAATAGCTATATTTACCTTATTTTCTTTAATATATTTTTTTAAATCTTTAATAAAGGATAAAACTCTTTTTTCAACCATTTTTATTGATTCTCCTTTTGGAGGTTTTCCATCATAAGATCTATGGTAATAATCATATAATTCAGGGCTATTTTTTTTAGTAAATTCATAATGGGTTTGACCTTCTAAATTACCATAACCTCTTTCTATCATTCTATTATCGATTATTACTTTTTTACATTCTGGATGAAATTTTAGAACTTCTTTTAATGTATCTTTAGATCTTGATAATTTTGTCTGAAAAGCTATGTTTATTTTTTTATCTTTTAACCTTAGAGCTATTAATTTAGCATCATCTATACCCGATTTAGTTAAATTAGAATCTTTAAATCCTGTAAAAACACCCTTTATATTATAATTTGTCCTTCCGTGTCTAAATAAGTAAATGTTGTAATACATAATTTTTATAAGACTTTTAGTGTATATAAATTTAATCATGTATAAGCTTAAAGAGAAACCTGAGGACTTTTATGTAGAAGAAATTCCAGATTTTGAATTAGTTGAGAAAGGGAAATATTCTTTGTTTATTTTAGAAAAGAAGAATTGGAATACTTACGATGTTATTAAAAAATTAAGTAAGATTCTTAGAATAAATGAGAAATATTTTAATATTGCAGGTATAAAGGATAAAAATGCTGTTACTAAACAATATTTTTCTGTTCATAATTTAGATCCTAAAAGGTTAAAGAATATTAAAATTAAAGATGTTGAGATTAAATTTATTGGTTTTATTAGGGAAAGATTAAGATTAGGACAATTAAAAGGAAATAATTTTAAGATAGTTGTTAGAAATGTTGATAAAAAAGTTGAGAAGATAGATTTTATAGAGAATTATTTTGATGAGCAGAGGTTTGGTTCTGAAAATGTTGATAATGGTTTAAAAATATTGAAAGGAAATTTTGAAAGGAAATTAAGTAATAGAATGTTAAGATTTTATATTGGTTCTTATCAAAGTTATTTGTTTAACCAAGTTTTAAGTAAATATTTAGGAGATAAAGGTTTTAAAGTTAAATATTCTAAAGGAGAATTTAGATTTTTAGATAAAAAAATTAAGAATTTTAAGATGCCAATTGTTGGTTATAATACTGTTTTTGATAATGATGAAATAAGAAACTTTTATTTTGAGTTTATGAAGAAAGATAATGTAAAAATAAGTGATTTTAGAATATTGGGAAGCAAAGAAATAAGTTCTAAAGGGGATTTAAGAGATATAATAGTAGAACTTAAAGATTTGAAAGTTAAATATGAAGATTGTAAAGGTATTTTAGAATTTTCCTTGCCTCCTGGAAGTTATGCCACTTTAGTTGTTAAAAAGATGTTTGGCAAGTTTTATAAAAGTTAAATATTAGGTGTTAATTATGTTTGGATTTTTAAAGAAAAAATTTAAAGAAGTAACGGAGAAATTTAGCCAGAAGGTAGAAGAAGAATCTGAAAAAATAGAAGAGAAAAAAGAAGAAATCAAAGAAGAACCTAAGGTTGAAGATAAATCAAAGAAAAAAGAGAAGAAGAAAAAGTCTATAGAAGAAGTTAAAGAGGAAAATGTTGAGGAGGAACATGTAAAGGAAATAATTGAGGAAAAAGAGGAATTAGTTGAAGCAAAACCTAAAGAGAAAAAAAGTCTATTCAAGAAATTAAAAGAAGTTGTAACTACAAAAAAGATTTCTGAAGAAAAATTTGAAAAATTATTTGAAGATTTAGAAATAACTTTGATGGAAAATAATGTTGCTTTAGAAGTTATTGATAAGATTAAACAAGATCTTAAGATGGATTTAGTTAATGTTCCTATAAAAGATGTTAAAAATACAATATTAAAAACTTTAAAGAAAAGTTTAGAAGAAGTTTTGACATTTGATCAAATTGATTTATTAAAAAAATCAGAAGAAAAAAATCCTTTTGTTATTTTATTCGTTGGTGTGAATGGTTCTGGTAAAACAACCACTGTTGCTAAATTAGCTAGTTATTTGTTAAAAAACAAGAAAAAAATTGTAATGGTTGCTGCTGATACCTTTAGAGCTGCTGCTATAAAACAATTAGAAGAACATGGAGATAAATTAGGAGTAAAAGTAATTAAACATGATTATGGAGCAGATCCTGCTGCTGTAGCTTTTGATGGTGTAAAACATGCTCAAGCTAAGGATTTAGATTATGTTTTGATAGATACTGCTGGTAGACAGCATAGTAATGAGAATTTAATTGATGAAATTAAAAAAGTTAAGAGAGTTTCTAAACCAGATTTAACTATTTTTGTAGGAGAGAGTATTACTGGAAATGATTGTATAGAGCAAATAAAGAAATTTAATGATTCTTTAGGTATTGATGGGGTGATTTTATCTAAAGCAGATGTTGATGATAAAGGTGGAACAGCTATTTCTGTTAGTTATGTGAGTGGAAAACCTATTTTGTATATTGGAAAAGGACAAGAGTATGATGATTTAGAAGTATTTGATAAAGAAAAATTGTTAGAAAGTTTTGGGTTTTAAGCATTCATTAAGCTTATATACCTTATTATTTATTGTTTTTATATCAAATTTATGGAGTTGATAAAAAATGGTTAAAGCTTATTGCGTAAAATGCAAGCAAAAAGGTCAGGAAATGAATGATCCTGAAATAGTTCAAACTGCTAAAGGTGGTTATATGGCTAAAGGAAAATGTTGTAAATGTTCAACAACAATGTGCGCTATGATGTCTAAAGATAATGCAGAGAAAGCAGTAAAAGACGGCGCAAAAAAAGGTTATTAATTCTTTTATTTCTTTTTTCTTAATTTTGCAAGGGCCATTAAAATAAATCCAGCACCTAATCCTATGAAAAGTCCTGCTACAAGATTATTAAATAGAAATCCAAAACCCATCCCTACAAAGATTCCTGCTGGAATAAACAATCCTGCAATATCATCTTTTTTCTTTTTTTTAACCATTGTAATATGAAACCTGATTTTTTGTTATTTAAACTTATCGGCCTGTTTACAAAT
>JAIOTD010000041.1 GCA_021107205.1 archaeon
AATTTGTTTCATTACTTTTTTTTCCTGACTTAGTGAGAGAGCTTCTGTTTCTATTTTAAATTCCAATACTTCTATTTGTTTTACTGTTCTGGAAGGATCTCCTTTAATATTATGTTTCTTGAAAAGAACTAATTTTTGATCATTAAGTTTTTTTATTTGGGTGATTAATTTTTTTACTTCAGCATTGTGATTGTCTCTTTCCTGCTTTACAGTTCTAAAATCTATGTTTGATTTGTCTTTTTTATTTTTAATGCCTTTAATTTTGAAAATTTCAGAATTAATCTCTTTTTTTAGATCTTCTTTCTTCTTAAACCAGATTTCTTTCTCATTATTTAAATCATTTAGTTGTTTTTTTAAGCTAGTTATCTGATTTTTTAATTCTTTTATTTGGTTATTTGATTCTCTTACCATTTTCTTTTGCGTCTAAATCACTTTTGGTTATCATAATAAAAAAGGAAAAGTTTAGCCGAATAGACTTCCAAGTCCTGCTGCGGCTTTATTTTCGTCTACTTTTGGTTCTTCTTTTACTTCTTCTTTCTTAGCTTCTGCTGGTGCTGCTGTTGGTACTACTGCTGCTTCTTTCAAAGCTTCTTCTATGTTAACACCATCTAAAGCAGTTGTCAAAGCTTTTATTTTTGCGTCATCAACTTGAGCTCCTGCTCCTTGTAATAAATGTTTTACGTTTTCTTCGTTGATATCTTTTCCAATTTTATGTAGCAATAAAGCGCTGTATACATACTCCATTTTATCCTCCTTCGGATTTTTTGTTAGTTAAATCCTGAATTTTAGGAACGTTATCTTCCTTTGGTTTTTCTTCTTTCTTTAAGTCTTTTGCACCTTCGTCTTGCATTTTTTGTAATACTTCCTTAGCTTTTTCTCTGTCTTCGAAATCTGATTTTTTGAGATTCTTTTCTACTGTTTCTTTTGAGATTGGTTTATCTTTTGGTACTTCTTCAATGTTAATATTGTATTTTTCTGCTATTGCTTTTGCTTCTGTAAATCCTTTATTTATTAAGGATTTTATTGTGTCTTTTGTTATGTAACCAATCTTAATTGCTAAGTTTAATGCTTGACTATGAGCTAGTTTTAATTTTTTAATGTAAGCTTCTTCATCTACATCCAATACTTTTCTTTCGTAGATAAGATCTTCTTTTAATATTGTTGTTACGTTTAGACCAATTTCCATTGGTTCTATTCCTAATTTAGCTAGAACATCTGCTACTTTAGGTTTTATTGGCTCTCCTTCTTTTGCTAAAGTAGTTGCTCTTTTAATTGTAACTTTTCCATTTTCTACTGCTGCTACAATTCCTGCCTGTCCTAATTCTCCTATAATAGGTCCTGGTGGGAAACTTGTTGGTCCAGGTTCTATAATTAAATCTTTAGGAGCAATTTGTCCTGGTTTTGCAGGTGCGGCAGATTTACTTGATTTTATTTTTTTGAATAATTTGAAAGGATCTTCATCTGTGAATAACAAAGCTGGCATTGATTTGTCAATATAAGGTACTAATTTGTTTAAGTTTTCATCTTTTAATTGTTCTAAAGCTTTTTTTATTAATCTCTTTTTTGTTATTCTGATTAACATGAAATCTTTTAATCTTGCTCTGATTTGTTGAAGTTGTTTAGATGGAAGATTTGTTAAATCAACTATACCAGTGTTCTTGTATTTTTTTAGTAAAGTTTTGATTAACTCAACTTCTTTCTTCTTTGTGTCTGATACGTGTGCATTCATTTTTCTGCTTCAACTTTTACTGTTTTCTTTTCTTTTTTTCCTGTTTTCTTGACTTTCTTTTTCTTTTTTGGTTCTTCTTCTAAAATTTCTTCTGCTTTCTGACCTAATCTAATTGGTCTGCTCATTGTTAATTTTAAGTAAATAGAACCTATATTATTTTCTTCACTTGGTAAAACATGAGTTAATGCGTTGTATATTTGATTGAAATTTTCTAGAATTTGATCATCTGTTAAATCTTCTTTTCCTAAAGGGGCTTTAATTATTGGTTCTGCTTTAGTTTTGATTCTGACTGTATTTTCTAATTTTGTTTTTAATTCTTGTAAGTTAGCTGATGGTGGAACAACACAACCTGCTTTTGGATTTGGCATTTTTCCTGTTGGACCTAGTGTTTTACCAAAAGTGGAAGCTATGTTTGCCATTATATTAGCTTGAGCTACAAAATAATCATATTTTCTTGCTAAATCTTTTACTTTCTTTTTATCTTTAAATTCTGGGAATTGATCCATCGTTATTACGTTGTCGAAAACTTTAGCTTGGTTTGCTAGTTCTTTTCCTACTAAAGCGCAAATTCTTGGTTTTTTTCCTATTGTATTTGTTAAAGATAAGAATAAGTCTACATTATGATCTTGATTTTTGATATTAATTCCTTTTAGATTTATTATTAAGTCAAAAGTTTGAGAGAAGTGTCTTTTCTTTGAATGTTCTCTTACAAGTTTGATTAGATTCAGGAATTTATTTTTGTCCAATTTATTTCCCTCCTACGTTAAGTAGTGATGATGGGTAGATTTGGGTATTAGAAGGAGTTTATAAATGTTATGTAAAAGAAGAAATAATAAAAATAAATATTAAAATAATTCCACCAATAGATAACCAAAAAGCAATTTGGTCTTCCCATAATTTTTGAAAGAATTTTTTTGATTTCCACCATTCATTGTATTCGTTTCTATTTTCTTTTGTAGCAAAATATTTGTTTTGTATATATAATTTCAGTGGTTTAGCGTGAATAGTACAAATTGGAGTTTTCTTATCTAAATAGTCTATTTTTACATGGTTATCACAAACTATTCTCCCACATTCAGGACAAAGACTCATATCTTCATAATCATTTCTTTCTTTTTTACAAATCTTACATTTTTTTAATTCATCTTCAACGTGGTGTTGTTTATTTCCTTTAACATAACAATTTTGATTATAACTCATTTTTGATATTTTTATACTATTTGACCAAAAGGGTAAATAAATTGCAACAAACTTTTTTATATCAATATCTCTTTTCTTTGGAATACATTCTTTATTATATGTAACATTGTTGTTCCCTGTATAACTTATATTATGAGTATGTTCATCTATAATAGATTCTATAGTTTGTTCTTCTATATCATTCTCTGTAAATTCATAGGGCTGTTTGTTTATTAGTTTATTTTTATCAATTTCCTCAAAATCTATATTACCTGAAAAATAAAAATCGTGAACCCCATCATCAAGATTATCTCCTGTTATACCATGTACTGCCTTCTTTCCTGAATTTGAGTAATTATCAACACAACCAATAGATGTAGATGTATTAAAATTTACATTATATTTTAAAAAACAAGAAGGTATAAATTTTAATTGAGATTTAACACTAATCTTATGAGCTTTATTTCCATATATTTTAGAATATCTTTTTAAAATATTATCATTTATTTCATTTTCTGTGAAATTTTTAAATGAATTATTTGTTATAATCTGTACTTTTCCATTTAAAATAAATATGTCCAGTTTCTTACAAATATCTCTTAATTTTTTTCCACTTATTAATTCAATGCTTTGTCCAATTTTTTTATTGTAATCTAAAGCTTCTTTTGAAAACCCTCCAGAAGTTACTATCATTCCTTTAACTTCTTTATTTGGATTTTTCATTTCCTCAAAATTCATTGCCCCTTGTAATTTTTGAATTACGGGCCTACCTACAAATTTTTGATGTTTACATTCTACTAAAATAAGATCTCCTTCTAAATTTTCCATAAGAATATCTTTTCCTTCATCTCTTGATTTAGGAGTAACTTTAATATTTTCATATCCTTTCTTTTTCATAATTTTTGCTATTAATTCTTCAAACTGATAACCATCCAAATTATCAATCTCGAATGGTTTATTATCTTTCATTTTCTAATCAGTTTTGGGAAATTTCCCTTCTATAGCATTTTTTACAATCATTTTAACTTCACTAGAGAAATCTTTACTCATTACCCACAGAAGAAAACCCATTTCATTTTTTTGCATATATTCAAGAGTTTTACCTTTATGACCACTAAAATTTAGAACTGCTTCATTATTAGACCAAATTATTTTTCCTTCACTATCAATCCAAGAAGGATCTTTTGGATTACAAAATTCATCAAGTTCAGAAACATCACGAGGTAAATCTTTATGCTTTTCTAATTGGGATTCAAGGACATCAATAGTTGCTTTAATATCTGCATTTACTCTATGAGCGTTTTCTAAAGTTTTTTCGCAATATTTTAAATGAGCTGCACTTAAATCTCTTGGTTCTAATTTATGATAAATTCTCATAACATCTATTACTTTTCTTCCTTCACTTGAATAATTAATTTCTGCTCTTTTAAATTCAGATTCAAGAAGATATAAATCAAATCCAATTAAGTTAAATCCACACCAATCACAATTATCTATGAAACTAATTATTTTTGGAGCAAATTCCTTGAAAATTGGTTTTCCTTGAACATCTGTATCTTTTATTCCATGAATTTCTGTAGCCTCAGAGGGAATTGGTATCTCTGGATTGATAAGTGAATCTAAGATTTCTTCTTTTCCATCTGGAAATATTTTTGTTATACCTATCTCAACTATACGATCATTTTGTCTATCAACCCCTGTTGTCTCAAGGTCAATTACTGCAATAGGTCTTTTTAGGTTTAAGTTTTTCATATTGCATATTTAACTATAAAATCATATAAATCTTTTGATAAGTAATTTAATTATTAACCAAATAACAATATAATTCTTCATCTAAAACTTTCAAGCAACTTAAACTTATTCTTAGTATTAATCTTGGGTGACCACAAAATAAGCTAAATGTAGTCACCTATAAACAAAAAGTTTAAATATGTAGTCACCTATTATATCAATATGCATATAGAAAAAAGGAAATCAAAAAATAAGATAAAATATTATCTTGCACATTCCTATAGGGAAGGCTCTAAAGTACATAAATTCAGAAAATATTTGGGACTGGATTTAACAAAACAAAAGCTAAAAGAAAGAAAACAAATAGCAGAAAAACTTATTCTGGAAGAAATACACAAATACAAAATCATAAAGGATCCTCTAAAATTTGAGCTTTCAAAGAAAGAAATAGATTCTATAAAAAAAACAGAATCTGAAATTCCATTAAAAATATCACATTTATCAAAAAATGAATGGAAGATTTTCTCTGAAATATTTACTTATAACACAAATGCAATAGAGGGAAGCAAACTAAATCAAAAAGAAGTTAGAGATTTATTAGAAAAAGATAAATGGCCAGATAAATCTAAAGAAGATATAGCAGAAGCATACGGTGTTGATGAAGCTATTCAGTTTATAAGGGGGGCAAAAGAGCATATTTCAATAGAATTAATCAAGAAAATACATAAAATTGTTTTCAAAAACTCAAAACAGTTTGCAGGGAAATTCAGAAAGAAAAATGAAGAAGTGGTTGTTATGGACAATAAGGGGAATATAATTCATGAAGGTGCACCGCAGTCAAGAATAATACATTTATTGAAAGAATTAACGGAATGGTATAACAAGAATAAATCAAAATATCCTGCAATAGTTCTCGGGGCAGTAATTCATAACCAATTTGAAAATATTCATCCTTTTGCAGATGGAAATGGTAGAGTGGGAAGAATTTTATTGAACAATATTTTAATTAAATATGACTTGCCTCCAATAAGCATAGATTTTAACAACAGAGCTGAATATTATTCTTCATTAAGAGCCTATGAACTAAATAAGGATTTAAAACCTACAATTGACTTATTCATTAAAGAATATAAGGAATTAAAGAGGAGATTAGGTGACTACAAAAAATAAAAAATGTAGACACCCAACAATTTACATTTTCACCAAATAACAATATAATTCTTCATCTGGAACTTTTAAAATTTCAAGCAATTCAAACTTAAACTTATTCTTAGTAATTAACTTATCAACTTTCTTCTTATTAGTCAAAGAACTAAACACAATCAAAACAACACCATCTTTCTTCAAATATTTACCAACTTCAGAAAAAAACCTACCAATAATCTCATAACCAAACTTTCCACCAGTAGTGTTTAACCTAGATTCTTCATCTTCTAACACATCCAAAGGCAAATATGGTGGATTAAAGATTATAGTATCAAACTTTCCTTTTACTTTTGAGAATAAATTTGATTTTTTAGATTTAACTCCTTTTTTTTTCACAAATTCAACACATTCTTCATTAATATCTACTGCTGTTACATCTTCACTATTTTGCATAGCTGTTATTGCTTGTATTCCTGAACCTGTTCCAACATCTAAAACTTTACCTTTTGAGTATTTAGCTACATACTTTTCCAATAAATGTGAGTCTTCTAAAGGTTCGTATATCATTTTAAATTAGAATATGTTAATGAATCTAAAGCAATACCTGTTTCTAAAATCAATTTTCTCAAAAGTTCTGTTCCTGCTTCCAACATGTCCAAGTTAGATTTTCCCAAATATCTTGAATTGCCTTCCTCACCAACTTGATAAGTAAATCCTCCAATACTTACATAATCGTCTCTTGTTATGGGAATCTCTTCTCCTATTAGTGTGAATATTATGCCATATTTAATCTTAGGTTTTCTAAATTTAATTAAAGGGGGGTTCATAGTGAACATATCTTTTTCAATTTTTACTTCTTTAAGATTCTTGGTTCCATTTAGAATAAATCTTTCCATAGTTTCAGTTACTTCATCAATAAGTCCTGAATCCAAAGATCCTCTTTTTCTTTTAATAAATTTTTGATTTCCTAATTCAATAGATTCTCCCTCGCCATACATACGTTGCCTTATTAAATTTCTAAAAGTTCTTTCACGCGTGATGTATACAAAATTTTTATCCATTTTATCTAAATACAAATGTTATATCCTGTCTTTTTTCTGTTAAATCTCTTCTAAATGCTAAAGTTCCACAATATTTTAAAGATTTAGCATCAGGATTTGTGGCAATACTTTTAATTTCTACTACTTGGCCTTTGAGTTCTGTAGGTATTAATGATGATATTGCTGAAGCCATTTGATTTGATTCATCAACAAGGGGGCCTGATTTTGTAATATTTAGTAATTTAAAAGTATATTGTACTCTTTCCTTGAGTATGTACAAATTAATATAATTTTCATTCATTTTGAATAAACAAAAAGAAGTAAATTTAAAAATTTAATTAAATCTATCTTTGAGAAATTACTTCTGGAATAAGTCCATCTATGTTAGGAACATTTTGCATATACTCTTCCAAACCTGCAGATCTTCTTCTATGTTTTGCTTCTGCACTTAAAATTATTGCAGTATCTTCACAAGTTGCGAAATCTGGAACATAAACTCCATTTCTAAATGCAAATCCACCAAATTCTGTATTTTTAGACCAATTTTTTATTTCCCCATATTTAAAAAGATCCAGCATTCTATCTTTTTCCTCATTACTCCAAATTCCGGCAATTAGAAAACTAGCACCATTAACAATCCGGGGATTTTCTTCTAAAGTAGATTTTAAATATTTAATTCCATTATCTAAGGAATTACCTGTAGGACCCTCAAATTCTCCTTCAAAAAAATAAGCTCTTACAGGAGTACCTCCTTCAAGATTATAAGTAAATCTTCCTTTAAAATTAGGTACTACACTAAAAACATCAGTTTGTGTAAATGATTCTAATCTTTCCATTTTTTATGCTTCAACTGCTTTATGTTCTAAATCAACTCTAATTCTTGATGTATCACATATTTGATCTTGGAGTCCTATAGCTGTTTCGCTAGGTACATCTTCAGAACATCTTAAAATCCATTTAGGTTCGTCTCCTTTTGGCTTAAAAAAAATCTTTCCAAAATAATTTCCTTCAGATGTATAAATTCCCATTCCTTCGGAATCTTCTGCTGTTAATATTTCTATTGCAGATCCTTTTCCACTTAAATCTCTTAAATCATAAGTTTGAGATTCTAGAAATCGGTATAATCCTAAATAATTTTGATCTATTTGTGTGTTTGTCATTTTAAAATTTTAAAGCAACGAAAAATATATAAAACTATTTCTTAATCTCTCGTAAATAATCTTTCACCCTTTCAATTATAGAATTCAAATAATATTTCTCTATTTTCTGTTCAAATATATTAAGCAAATCATCATTTTCAGTTATTCTATACTTATTGTTAACATTCTCAATCAAAAACAAATCTCTTAATCTTTTAATTTGTCGTCGAATATTGGAAGAAGCTATTCCTTTCAAAGGCAAATTATTTTCTTTTCTAATCTTAATGGCATATTCTTCAATCTCTTTAGAATCCAACTCTTTATTATTTATCAAAGATAAGAATACATCAACAATAATATCTCTAGAATCTCCGGGTTGTAATAAACCAAGAGATAAACATAATTTCTTAACTAGTTCACGTTGAGATAAATCGTAAGGTTTCTCATATTTACGTAAAGTAATTTCTGCTAGGGGCGTATCTTTAGAAACTTTCATTTTTTTAAAGTTCTATTCTTCCCGCCTTTTTTGTAAACTCTATAACGTCGTTTAGCTTTTTTATCTCCTTTACTTTTTCTTGTGTTTGGGTCTGATGTCATATAGTTTCAACTCAACTTGAAGTTATAAACATGTATTTATATTTAGGAATTTTTAAGTCTTTTGGAGGTTTTCAAAAATGAAAAACGACAATAAAAATTTTATAATTGCCCTTATGGGTTTGGCTTTAGTGTTAACTTCAGTATTTGCTGTTAGTATAGCCACAGGTAATGATCCAACAGAAATAATTGAAGTTCCATGGAAGCAAGATAGAGAGACTATTGTAGTTTCTGGAAGTTCTACAATACAAATAGATCCAGATGAAGCAATATTGACTCTAACTATTAGAACAGAATCTGAAGATGCAGATGATGCAGCTGAAGAAAATGCAGATATAACTGACGATGTTATTGATGCATTAAGAAAAGAGGTTGATAAAGATAATATAGAAACACTACATTACAGAGTAAATCCGATGTATAAGTATGACTACGAAACTAACTACAGGGAAGAAGTTGGTTATGAAGTTGTGCATGTATTAGAAGTAACTACTGAGGATTTTGATGATGTAGGAGATTTAGTAGATTTAGCAATTAGTGAAGGTGCTACAAGTATAGATAATGTAAGGTTTGATATAAGTGAAGAGAAAAGAGAAGAGTTTTACCAAGATGTTTTAGCAGATGCTAGTGGAAATGCTAGAAAGAAAGCAGAAGCTATAGCAGATGGTTTAGACTTGACTTTAGGTAAGATTGTAAGTATTACAGAATCTAACAACAATTACAGACCTTATTACTATGCAACTGATTTGGCTATGGAAGCTGGAGCATTAAAATCTGCTGATACAGAAATTTTACCACAAGAGTTAGAGTTACAAGGATACATAACAGTAGAATTTGAAATCTACTGATTTTTTTTCTTTTTTTTAATTAATCTTAAATAGTTTTTCTTTAGATTTAAGTTTATGACTACAATTAGATTAATTAATGGAGAATATTATACTCTTGGGGAAGGTGAAAAATTAATTCCTGAGTTAAATTGTTCTGTTGATGGAACGATACTTATTGATCGTGGTTTGATTTTAGGGTCTCATTCTGCTTCTTGTGTTTCTTGTGGAACTTTGTATTTTGGTTCAAAAGAGTATCCAAGTCAAACAAAATTGGATAAATATGGACATAACAGGGCTAATGAATTGCGAGCTAGATTTATTGCAGGTGATATTCTTGGAAAAGATATTCATAGAATTGAAGCTGTTTTAATAAAAGCTCTTGAAAGAGGCCTTATTCAAAAAATTGCTTAATTTTTACAATAAAATTTAAATACCTTTACTTTTTCTAAAAAATAATGAAAAGAAATTACAGAATACCTACTGAATATATGACAGGGAATATTCATGCTATTGCTGTTAAGCCTAATTCATTAGAAAGACAATTAATGTTTATTGATTCTGTAGAAACTTCTTTAATATCTGGTTTCGAATATTTGAAAAGTTATATCTCTGACTTTGGAAGTACTATTTATTCAACAACAATAACTTATCTTAATCCTATTATGATTTATGCAATGGGTGGAAAGGGTTCGAAAGGTGAAAGTGATATGGGTTTAAAAGGTAAGAGAGAAAATGCAAAAGGGAAAGGTTCTGGAAAAAGGAAGAGGAAGGATAAAGATAAAGAGAGGGAGCAAAAGAGACAAATAAAGGAAACTCAAATGAAAAAACCTTCTGGAAGAAGTAAATATGCACAAAGTGCAAAGAGAAGTGGTGGTAATTGGAATAATATTCCTGAACTCGAAGTACCTGAAGAAGATAGTTTATTAATTCCAAGGCCCAGAGTTTTATTAGATGATGATAGATGGTAATATTTTAAGATAAATTTATAAATAAACTATTTCTAAAATAAACTATGACAGAATTAATTGCTTGTTTATCAACTGGAAAAGGAACTTGGGGTCATGTTAACAGACTAATTCAAGACGGCGGTTTTGAAAAAGTATTTCTAATAACAAATGATTATGGAAAAGAAAATTTCCAAAAAAGTGAAAAGATGGAATTAATTGCAGTTAACTTAAGCCAAGGATTAAATGAATTAAGAGATAATATTCTAAATGAATTGAAACCAAGAGTGAAGGGTACTGAAGTTGTGGTAAACTTTGTTTCTGGAACTGGAAAAGAACATATGGCATTAATAGCTGCTTTATTAAAAATGGGAATAGGAATAAGACTTACTGCTTTAACAAAAGAAGGTATAGAAGAAATTTAAAAACCTTTAAGAGTTTTTTTCTTTAATATTAATTTTATGACTTTGGTAGAACTTGTTGGAGCAGAAGAAAGTGCGTGTCTTGAAACAATTGAAGTAATAAAAGATAAAGCTATCAAAGATGTTAATTCTAACTGTAAAGAAGGAGATGTTTTACTTAGGGCTCTTACGCTTATAGATATTAATATTGATGGTATGATATTTTATTTAAGAGAAATTTATGGGCAAAATTTAAGATTAAATAACGATTTAACATTGGTTGAAGAACTGAAAAAGCAAGAGTTAAAACATTCTGATAAATTAAGTGAAAATCTTCCTTACTTAACCTGCGCATATAGATTACATAATCATTTAATAAATATTTATGCTGTAGTTGGAAGTATAAAAAAAGGTGAGCAATTATTCTGCAGTTTATAATTTAGTAAGTTTTATATTAATTTATTTCTTAGATTAAAACATGGGATTATTCGATGATGCTAAATCAAATAGTAGTTTATTTCTTAATCCGGTAGCTCTTGATTATGAGTATCAACCGAAAATGGTTCCTTACAGAGAAAACCAACAACATTTCATTGCTACTTGCATCAAACCTTTGTTTCAGAAAAGAAATGGGAGAAACTTATTTATTTTTGGTAAACCAGGAATTGGAAAGACTGTAGCTACTAAACATGTTTTAAATGAACTAGAAGAACAAACAGATGATATATTACCAATTTACATTAATGGTTGGAGAAAAAATACTCCTTACAAAATATTATTAGAGATTTGTGAAGTTATAGGTTACAAATTTACACAAAATAAAAAAACGGAAGAATTATTTCAAGCTGTTTTACCTTTTATTAATAAAAAAGCTTTGGTTTTATGTTTGGATGAAGTTGATAAAGTAAAAGAGATTGATATTTTATACAGTTTTTTAGAAGATATTTACAATAAAACTATAATCTTAATTACAAATGAAAAATATTGGTTAGATAAATTAGATACAAGAATTAAATCTAGATTATTACCTGAAATATTAGAATTTAAAACATATAATTTTGAAGAAGTTCAAGGAATTTTAAAACAAAGAATTGAACATGCATTTATCCCTAATGTTTTTGATAATGAATCTTTAAAAAATTTAGCTAACAAAACTTTTGATTTAGGTGATTTAAGAACTGGAATGTATTTGTTAAAAGAAAGTGGTGATGCAGCAGAATTAAGGCAAAGTAAAAAAATAGAAATCGTTGACATAGATAAAGCATTAGATAAATTAAATAAATTTAAAATTAAAAGTTCTGAAGATTTAAATTCAGAACAAAGTTCTTTATTAGATTTAATAGAAAATAATCAAGATAAAAGTACCACTGAGTTACATAAATTATTTAATTCTAAAATAAGTTACAAAAGTTTTAAAAGAAGATTAGATGACTTAAAGAACGCTAAGTTAATAGATTTTGAAGAGAAAAGCTTAGGCGCTGGTGGAAGAGTAACAAAAGTAAGTTTACCTAAAAAATTAAATGAATTCTAGAAAATATATATTGTATTCCAACTCCACAAGACAATTCTCCACTTAAAGTATATAAGGAAAATTCCTAAACTAATTATTGGAGGTGTTAAAATGAAAATTTTTAACTTTATGAGGAAAAAAGAATTTTTAGCATGGGAGGAATATTTTAGATTAATAGAGGCAAAAGATAATTTACATTTCATTAATCAAACAAGTTTGCAGAGTATGAATAACTGGAGGTTAAGATGAATTTCAATCCTGAAGCAATTTTAAGTCAAAGATTAAACAAATTAGGTATGAATGATTTTGAAAAAAGAACTTTTAATATAAACAGATATATCGAGGGTTTAAAATGAATGTTTATAATAAAAATCACTTATTTGAAATGATGGACGGTGATGAAGTTAATGATAATGAATTGGGATTTATGCAAGGATATTTAGAGTTTTGAATCTAAATATTCTCTTACTTTTTCTTTTTCTTCCTGATTAAGTTCTCTTTCAGTATTAGTTAAACAATATACATAACAACCAACCATGGGTTTATCAGGACTAGAATAATCTGTTGCTTTAAAATCTGGCCAAATTATATTCAAGTGTATTCCTCTTGATTCACAATAACTTTTTCTTTCAGATAATTCTAGTCTATATTTTCTTATATCTTCTTCTATACTTTCAAAATCCATATATTTTCAAATATTAAGAAATTTTATTTAAATTTGATTGAAGAAAATTTATTTTTTTGCACAGAAATAAATAATAAAAAGAATTAAGGAATATTATGAAGAAGAAATCTTATTTCTTCTTCTTTTTTCCTGCTTTTTTCTTTGTTTTTTTCTTTTTTGCCATTTTTTATACACCTCTTTCTTCCCGGTTAAGATGGAAGAACATAATAAAATTTAAATAAGAATTATTTTTGCTAAAATTATTTTTCATATCTTAATTTATGATTAATTTGTTTATATACTTTTCTATTTCAAAAATAAATTTTGGAAATTCATGTAAATTAATTTTTCAACTTCTTCTTCAGAAAGGTTTTTTATCGATGCTATAATCTTTATTGTTTCTTTTACAAAAATAGGTTCATTTATTTTTTCTTTGTAAGGACTTAAGAAAGGAGCATCTGTTTCTGTTAACAATTTAGAAATGTCTGTTGTCTCAACAACTTTTTGAAAATGTTGTAACCTAACAATATTTGCAGGTATGGAAAAATACCAATTATTATTTTGAATTCTTTCAACCAACTTAAAGTTTCCACAAAAGCAATGCATAACAACTTTTTTTAAACCTGCTTCTTCAATTAAATCAATACAATCTTTTTCTGCTTTTCTTGAGTGTATAACAACAGGTTTATCTAGTTTTTTTGCTAAATTTAACAACTTAACAAAAACTTCTTTCTGTCTTTCAGGATTTTTATCTTCAGAGTAATCTAAACCAATTTCACCTATAGAATATATTTTATCTTTATTATATTCTATAAATTTAATTTCTTCTTCTAATTGTTCATCATTAATCTCAACAGCATGAAAAGGATATAATCCAAAAGATGGTTTTACAAGATCATATTTTTCAGATAAATCTAAAACTTCTTTATTACTTTTCAAATCAGTACCAGAACAAACAATTGCTGCCATGTTTTTTGCTCTTTCAATTACTTCAGGCAAATTATTTTTAAATTGTTCAAAATTAAGATGGCAATGTACATCAACTAACATTTTATAATAAGTTTAACAATGGGCTTACAATCCATGTTAATAATTTCAAAATATAAGGCCATAGATTTATGAAAATTATTACTGCTATAAATATACTAACATATTTATTGATTTCACTTACTGTTTTTTTCTTTTTTATAAATAATGATAAAGCAATAGGCAACATTCTTCCACCATCTGTAATAAAGACAGGTAATAAATTAAATAACCCAATACCCAAATTAATTACCCATAACCAAAATAATAATGTCATAAGCCAAGTATAAAAACTACCAAATAATTTAGGAACATTATCTTTATACTTACTTGTTTGTTGAATTTGTACACCAATCTTATCATTTTCATCAGGAACTACATTATAGTCTCCTTTATCCGTAACTAGAATCAAATTATTCGAATTTTCTAATTCATAAATTAAATCTTTAGTATTCGAAACAGAAATTCCATTAATTTCTTTTATTAAAGTTCCTGGTTGCATTCCCGAAATATTTGCAGGAGAACCTTCATCTATTGAAACAATGTAAAGTCCTTCTGGTTCTGTTATTGAAGTCTGAATCGGGAAAAATACAAACTGAACTAATAATAAAACTATAAATGCTGTTACAATATTTGAGAAAGGACCTGCGGCCAATACAGATAATTGTGCTTTTGTAGAACTTTTCTTCAATTGTTTTTCATCAGGCTCTACAAATGCTGCTAATATTGGACCAAGAAATGCAAATCCTGAACTTTTTACTTTTATTTTATATAATTTAGAAAATATTCCGTGAGAAAATTCATGAATTACAGCTACGACTAATATTCCAATTATCCAATGCCAAAAAGATAATATAGGTAAACCTGGAATTTTTACTCCTGGCAAGACGGGAGCAACTGCTGGTGGAGCACCAGGAACAAAAATTAAATCTATAGTTCCTTTAACTAAGAAATAAAGTATGAACAACATTCCAAGAAATCCAACATAAATACCAATAACACCTAATGTTCTCCAAAAATTAGGAAAATATTTAGAAACTTTCTTCATTGCTTTAATTCCTAATTTAGTTTTATAAAGTACAAGAATTCCCTGAACTTGAAATTTCTTTTTATTTTTTAAGTAATATAAAAATATTAATCCATAAATATAATTGCAAATAAAAGATCATAGTTCATTTTTTTCTTAAAGGTCTTAAAGCTTTACTTTGACATTTTCTACATTTAACTTTTTTCTGTAGAACCTTTTGTGGTTGTGCTCTTATTTTAGTCTTACATTTCCTACAAACATAAATACCATGTTGTAATCTTGCTGCTGCTTCTGGAAATTTTGCCATTTTATTTTACTTGTTTCATTATTTTTTCATTCATAACTTTCCAATAAATTACTTGAGCACCTTCAGATAGACCTGCTTTAAGATCTTCAGGAATTTTTAAATCAAAAGTTTCATATGTTTCCATATCCATTACATTTGCTGTACTTTCAGTAATAGATAATACTTGTGCATTTTTCTTTTCTATAATAGGAACTTGAACCTTATCATGTCCTGGAAAAATTTCTATTCTTTTTGAACCATCAATCATTCCAACTGCTTCTATTCTACATTTAGCATGACCATGTTTTCCGGGTCTTGAAGTTTGAATACTTTTAACAATACATGGAGCTCCATTCATAATTATATAATTTCCTACTTTTAAGCTTCCTGCAGAAGTTAATTTAATATCCATAATTTAATTTAGAAAGTTGTGAATTTATAAATATTGTGTTTTGGAATTTAATTAATTAAAAAAATTTGCCATATCTTGCAATTTCCATTTGGTCTGCTAATTCTTCAACAGGTCCAAAATGATAACTAGGAGTTACTTTATGATTATGATATAATGGTGAATTTAATATGCTTGGAAATCTATATTTATACGTGATTGTGGCTATTCCTTCATGGCTTCCAGCAAAAGGAATTTGAACATAATCTATTTGAATAAATTCTCTTGATTTAAAACCTGTAACAGTACCAGAAACTTTTACAAGTCCCTTTTTTCCTACTTTTTTAGAGTAAACGCTGACGTCAGTTCCTATTTTCATTTTAAAAATTTTTTAATTTTAGAAAGTTCTATTTTTTCTTTTTGACGAGTTTATAAATCTATTGGTAGAATTATTTTTTCTTTTTAGAAATCTTTTTCTTAGATTTTTTCTTAACTGGTTTCTTTTTTGTTATTTTTTTCTTTGGTTTTTTCTTTTCTAATGTTTTTAATTCTTTTAAATTAGCATCAAGTTCTTTTTCTAATTCCTTTATTATCTTTTTAGGATTTTTATCATCACCAATAACATCAATATCTTCTTCTAAAGTTACTTTCCCTTCCATTTTATCATTTAACTCTTTCATTAACTTTTCAATATACTTTATTCTTAAATTTAAATTAAAAAATTGTTTAGAAAGATTTGCAACTGCAATCCATAATTGTGCATTTTGAGAATTTGAAGATTTTTCAATAGCTTCCCTATTAGACATAGTTTCTTTTATTTGTATTTCTAAATGATCTTTTATAATCGGATCAACTAAATCTCTCCATGCCATTGTATAAAATTAAAGTTCATAAGACTTTATATATTTTTCCATTTTTGAGTAGTTACATATCTAACCAAAATTTTATATAAGTCTGATTAAGGAAATATAATATGACATTAAATAAAGGAGATTTTATTGAACTTGATTATGTTGCTAGAATGAAAGAGTCTAATCAGGTTTTTGATCTTACTAAAAAAGATGTAGCTGAAAAAGAAGGAATATTCAATTCTGAAACAGAATATAAACCAGCTAAGATTTGTTTAGGATATAGGGATGTAATAAAGGGTGTTGATGAATTTCTTATTGGTAAAGATATAAACAAAGATTATATCATAGAAGTTAAAATTGAAGATGGTTTTGGGAAAAAGAACCCTAAATTAATCAAATTAGTGCCTACTAATTTATTTGCTCAACAAAATATTAAACCTGTTCCTGGATTACACGTTAATTTGGATGGTTTGATGGGAACTATAAAAACTGTTAGTGGGGGAAGAACTATTGTTGATTTCAATCATCCATTATCAGGTCATGATTTAAAATATGAAGTTAAAGTTGTGAAAATTATCACAGATTTGAAAGAAAAAATATCAAGTATATTAAATCATGCTGTAAAAGATTATGAATTGGATGTAAAAGATAGTAAATTAACAATAAAAGCTAAACTATCTGATAATCTAAAACCCCTAATTATAGAGGAGATCAAGAAGAAAATACCTGAAATAAAAGAGATAGATTTTAAAAACTAACTACTCAAGAATAAATAAATTTAAATACTTCTTTGTTTTTTTTATTCTTAATTCTAAAATGGATTCGATAATAAAAAGTGCAGGTGAAGTAGAGGCGTTCAAAAAAGATATTAGAAAGACTTCTCCTATTGACGATGAATTAGAACAATATATTGCTAATCAAAAAGCTAAAATTAAAGTTATTGGTACTGGTGGTGCTGGTAATAATACAATTAATAGAATGGCCGAAGTTGGAATAAGTGGAACTGAAACCATTGCTATTAATACTGACGCTCAAGATTTATTATATACAAATGCTGATACTAAAATTCTAATTGGTAAAGATATAACTCAAGGATTAGGTGCAGGAAGTATTCCTCAAGTTGGAGAAGAATCTGCAAGAGAAAATGAACAAGACATAAAACAATCATTAAGTGGTTGTGATATGGTGTTTATTACTTGTGGTTTGGGTGGGGGAACTGGAACAGGAAGTGCACCTGTAATAGCTGAAATTGCAAAAAAGATGGGAGCATTAACAGTAGGTATAGTAACAATTCCTTTTGCAATGGAAGGTCAAAGAAGATATGAAAATGCAATTATTGGTTTAGAAAGATTAGAAAATATTGTTGATACTTTAATTGTTATACCTAATGATAAATTATTAGAATTAGCTCCTGATTTACCTTTACATACTGCTTTTAAAGTCGCTGATGAAATTTTAACTAATGCTGTTAAAGGTATAGCTGAATTAGTTACTAAAACAGGATTGGTTAATTTAGATTTTGCTGATATTAAAGCTGTTATGTCTGGTGGTGGAGTAGCAATGATTGGTGTTGGAGAAAGTGATACTAATAATAGAGCTGAGGAAGCTGTAGAAAAAGCAGTTACTAATCCTTTATTGGATGTCGATGTTACAGGTGCTAACGGTGCTTTGATTAATGTTACTGGTGGTTCTGATATGACTTTAGATGAAGCAAGGAAAGTTGTTGAAACTATATCTAGTAAATTGGATGAAGATGCAAGATTAATATGGGGAGCACAAATATCTGAAGATTTGGAGAATACTATCAGAGTTATGTTAATTGTTACGGGTGTTACAAGCCCTCAAATATTTGGTCCTAGGAAAACTACAACTCAAAAAAAGAAAAGAGAGATTGAAGAAGAATTAGGCATTGAGTTTGTAGATTAATAAGCTTTATAAATACTTTAGTTTCTTTAAGATTTATGTCTTGGATTAAAAATAAGTTAATTAGATTGAAAGAGTTTTATGTAGAAAGTAAAAGAGTATTTAAAGTAACAAAAAAACCAACAAAAGATGAATTCAAATTAGTTGTTAAGGTTTCAGCTTTAGGAGCTTTAATAATTGGTTTAATGGGATTTATAATACAGGTAGGATATCATTTAATAAAATAAAATGTCACAAATATTCGCTATAAGAACAACTGCAAATCGTGAAGATCAAGTATTAGATTTTATTACATCTAATGTTAAGAAAAAAGGTCTTAATGTTGCTAGCATTTTAAGTCCACACGGTATGAGGGGATATATATTCATTGAAGCAGATAATATAGAAGAAGCTCAAAAAGCATATCAAGGAGTTCCTTATGCAAGAGGATTATTAAAAGCTCCTATAGCCTATCCAGAAATAGAGCATATGTTAGAACATGCAAAAGCTCAAGTTAATATTCAAAAGAATGATATTGTGGAAATAATTTCAGGTCCTTTCAAAAGGGAAAATGCTAAAGTTAGTAGAATTGATCAACAAAAAGAAGAAGTTGTTGTTGAATTACTAGAATCTGCAGTTCCAATTCCAATCACTGTTAAGTTGGATTCTGTAAAGGTTATAAGAAGAGAGAAGGAAGAAGATGAGCAAGAAGGAAAAGATTGATCTTTTAGTGGAAGGTGGGAAAGCAAGTGCTAACCAACAAATGGCGCAAGCCTTAGGACCTAAAGGGATTAATATAAAAGATGTCCTAGAAAAGATTAATGAGAAAACTGCTAGTTTTAAAGGTATGAAAGTGCCTGTTACTATTGAAGCTGATATTGATGATAAAACTTTTGAAATTTCTATAGGAACTCCTCCAGTATCTGAATTAATTAAAAATGAATTAAATTTAAAGAAAGGGTCTGGAATTCCAAATAAGGATAAAGTTGCTAATATTGCTATGGAGCAAGTTGTTAAAATAACTCAAATGAAAAAAGATAGTATTTTACATAATGATTTTAAATCTGCTGTTAAAAGCGTTATAGGAAGTTGTAATTCTTTAGGTATTCTAATTGAAGGTTTAAATTCTAAAGAAATTAATGAAAAAATCAATAATGGTGACTTTGATGATATAATTAATAATCAAAAAATAGAATTAAGTGAAGATAAAAAGAAAAAATTAGAAGAGAAACTAGAAGAGTTTAAAGAAGAGTTTAAAGGCGAATTAGCAAAGATGAAATCTGATAGGGAAGAAAAAGAGAAGAAATCAGAGAAGAAAGTAGAAGAAAAACCTTCTGAAGAGAAGAAAGTAGAAGCACCTAAAGAAGAGAAAAAATAATTCTATTTGTATTTGTTTTAATTTATCCCAAATTCTGATAAACCATATTAGCCATCACAACATACCCTGAAGCTAAAAGAGTTTCGTGAAAAACTGCCAATCCATACATAAGAGGTCTGACATTTTTATCAAAATTTCCCTTATTAGATAATTTTTTAATATTATTAAATACATAAGTTGGTATAAAAATTTTAAGAGTAGTTAATGCTTCAGCTCTTTCCATGAACTTTTCATATCTTTCATCATCAGATTCTATTTCACTTATTGTTCTTTCCAAATTTCTCATTTTAACCTCCAAATTATAAATAATATCATAAAAATAGAGATTATAAATTTAAGTTGTTAGTTTAAATAACAACATTTATAAATATCAATCCCCTTAATTTATTATGGAATTACATGTAGAATTAAAAAAAGCAGGATTGCCGGATAATCAGGCTAAAGTTTATTTAGAATTAATTAAAAGAGGTTCTCTTTCAGCAAATAAGTTATCAAAAAATATCGGTTTAGATAGAACTTTAACATATCAAATTCTAAATAATTTATTAGAAAAGGGGCTTATAAGTTACATTATAAAAGAAAATAAAAAATATTTTGAAGCTGCTTCTCCAGATAATTTAATTAGACCCATAAAAGAGCAAGAGAAATTTATTAATTCAATTATACCTAAACTTAAATCTATAAAAAAATTAGAAGAAAATGAGCAGGAAGTTAAGGTTTATGAAGGTAAAAAAGGACTAAAAACATTTTTTGAAGATATTTTAAAATCAAAGGATATTTGTATATTCGGAGCTACAGGTAAAAGTTATGAAATTCTTAGATTTGAAGTTCCTCATATTTCTAAAAAAGCTGAAAAATTAGGAATAAAAGGTAGAATGATAACAAGTTTGGAAAATAAAAAACAAGAAATGACTAAATTAAAAAATCTTAAGGTAAGATATTTAGATGAAGTAAAAAGTCCTGCTACGACAACTATCTACAAAAATAAGGTTGGAATTCATGTTTTAAGTGATAAACCAATAGTTATAATTATTAAAAATAAAGATGTGGCTGATGGTTATAGGTCATATTTCAACTTTCTTTGGAAAATTGCTAAAAAATGAGAAAATATGAAATAATTAATAAATTGAAAGAAATTGCTAAAAAATTAAATAAATCTCCTGGAAGAAGGGAAATTCCTTTTAAATTATATAGAAAATGTGTTAAAAATTTTGGATCTTTTAATAAAGTAAAATCAAAAGCTGGTTTAAGTATAATCAAAAGGAAATGTGATCCTCTTCCTAAAAAATCATATAAATTCACTAAAGATTTAGTCAAAATTATGAGTTATTTAATGTTTGATGGACATTTATATAAAGATTTAAAAGGTTTTTATTTTTCTTCTAAAGAAGTTAAATCTTTAAAAGACTTTGAGAGGTCAATTATTAAGCAATTTGGGATAAAGCCATATTATAAATATAACACTGCTGGATATAGAAAACAAACGCATAAAGTTTTTATGTTTAATGTTAAAGCATCTAAATTTTTAAATGAGATTGGTGTGCCAAAAGGAGATAAGATGGTTACAACTTTTGATATTCCTAACTGGATTAAAGAAAACAAAGAATTTTCTAAAGAATATCTAAAAATTGCCTTTTATTGTGAAGGGTGTAAATACAAAGCTTCAAAGAATTCAGAAAGAATACAATTTAATTTAAACAAAAGTGAAGAACTATTAGAAGATGGATTAAATTTTATGAAATCTTTAAAATATCTATTAAAAAATTTTGATATAGAAACGACTTCAATATCCCTTACTAAGGGAAATCTAAGAAAAAGGGATGGAAAAACAACAAAAACAATGAAATTCAATATAAGAGCCAACAGCATCAATAAATTTATAAACCAAATTGGTTGGTATAAATAATAAGGGGCTGTAGTCTAGCTTGGACTAGTAATAAAAACTAGGAGCAATAGGATTCGAGGTTTGGGTCTTTACGCAAAAAACCTCGCGGCCTGGGTTCAAATCCCAGCAGCCCCATCCAAACATTTATAAAATCTTTTGAAAAGATTTAAATAAGAAAATGGCAACAAAAAAAGTTGGAAGTACAGGAAGATTTGGAGCAAGATACGGAAGAAAAGTAAGACAAAGAGTTTTAGCTGTAGAAAAGAAGTTAAAAGCAAAACATAAATGTCCTTATTGTAAAAAACTTCAAGTTAAAAGATTAGCTTCAGGAATTTGGTTTTGTAATTCATGTAAAGCAAAATTTTCAGGAAAGGCTTATACGCCAAAATAAAAAAATGGTTGTTAAATGTTTTGAATGCAATAAAATTATAAAGCAAGAGTATATGGAAAGGAAAATTAGATGTCCTTATTGTGGGAGTAAGATATTATATAAACCTAAAGTTACTTCTTCAACTGTAAAAGCGGATTAAAAATGGATAAAGATGCAGAAAATAAAATTCAACAGTTGCAAATGTTAGAGCAAAGCATACAAAATTTGATTATGCAAAAACAAAATTTTCAAGCTAAATTATTAGAAAGTGAAAATGCTTTAAAAGAATTAGATAAAAATCCTAAAGAAATCTATAAAATTGTTGGAAATATTATGGTTGCTAGTGAGAAAAATGAATTAGAAGAGGAACTTAAAAAAAATAAGGAAATGATGGATGTAAGGGTTAAAAATATTGAAAAACAAGAAATTATGATCAAAGAAAAAGCTGAAAAATTACAAAAAGAAGTTATGGAACAATTAAAATGATTCAAGATCAATTAAATAACATTATAGAGATGCTTTCAGGAATAAAAGAAGATAATTCTGTTCCAAAAAATATTAGGGCTAAGGTTGAAAATACAATAATTTTGTTAAATGATGATAAATGTGAAGATTGCATTAAGGTTGATAAAGTGGTTCAGGAGTTAGATGAGATAAGTCAAGACCCTAATTTACCTGTTTATACAAGAGTTGAGGTTTTAAACGTGATAGGTGTTTTAGGTAGTTTTCAATAGAAATATTTAAATATTAATTGTTATTATTATGGAATTAAGATGAGAGAGATGTTTTTAAGAGCAAAGGAAAAATTCTTGAAAGGTGTTTCGGATAACGAAGCTGATTTTCCAGAAGAATTAGAAGACGACTATGTTGAAATTGATACTGATGTTGCAAAAGGTAAAAGGGCTAAAATTACAGTAAGACCCTTTGCAATTAATGATTTCGAAGATATGAAACCTGTTTTAGATTCTTTAAGAGAAGGTACTACTGTAGCTTTACTTAACATTAAACCATTAAAAGATAAAGATATTGTTGAGTTAAAAAGGGCTATTAATAAACTAAAGAAAACATGTGATGCTATTGATGGGGATATTGCTGGTTTTGGTGACGATTGGGTTGTTGTAACTCCAAGTTTTGCTAACATTTATAGAAATACCCAGACAGAAGACGTTGAAGAGTAAATTTATAAATCTATTTTTCTCTTAATTTTTGATGGAAGAACTAAAAAAACAAGGTTGTCCTTTTTGTAACACTAAAAATTTAACTTTAACCGAAGATGTTAGAGAAATTCCTTATTTTGGAAGATGTCATTTAATGTCTATGAGTTGCAGTAATTGTAAATATCATAAGTCAGATATTGAAGCTGAAGAAAATAAAGGACCTGTTAAATATACTTTTACTATTAAAGATAAAAAAGATTTAAATGTTAGAGTTGTTAAAGCTTCAGAAGGTACAATTAAGATTCCTCAAATGAAAATGAGTGTTGAAGGGGGACCAAATTCTACTGGTTATATTTCTAATATTGAAGGAGTTCTTAGAAGATTTAAAAGAATTATAGAAGATGTAAGAGATAATTCTGATGATGCTAAAGATAAAAAATCTGCTAAGAATTTGTTAAAAAAATTATGGAAAGTTGAATGTGGTGAACAAGAATTAAAAATAGTTTTAGAAGATAAAACAGGTAATTCCGCTATTATTTCTGATAAAGTAGAAGTGAAAAAGTTATAATGAAGGGCTTGATTGTTGCATATGGGGAAAATGATTCTAGAGGAAGGGATAGATTAAGTGAAATTAGGGGATTGATGAAATTTGGCGGTAAAGAAGTTGTTGTTCGTACTCTAGAAAAAATGAAGGAAATTGGTATTGAAGATACATTAATAGTCACAAATGAAAGTTCAAATGAAAGTTATCAAAGATTATTTGTTAACTCTCCTTTTTCTCCAAGAATTGAAAATTATCCTGGTTCAAATCCAGATATGACTTATGTTTATACTTGGGGTCTTAGTATATTAGGTTTTCAAGAACCAATATTAGCAATTGCAGATGATCATTTATTTGATTTTTCTTTAGAAAGTTTAGTAAAAAGATTTGGGGAATTAGATAAAAGTATCTTGGCTGTTAGAAGATTAGAAAATATAGGGAATGGTGTTGATTTAAATTTTGGAAAATGTGTTGTTGATGAAAATGGAAAAATTTTAGAAGGAAGTTACTCTTTTTTCCGATCAGAAAAGGAAATAGATTCAGATCTAATATGTATGGATCTTTGGTTAGTTCATCAAGAAATGATAAGTGATTTACTAAATTTAATTGGAAAAAAAGCACAACCTGAAGAAATCATAAGTTATTACTTAAGGAATATTTATAGTTTTGAAATTAATGAAGGTTTTTGGGCTGATATAGGAAAACCAGAACTTAGAAAACAAGCAGAAATATATTTTAATAATTAATAAGAAAATATTATAAATCAATGATTTCTATTTAATTATATGAATAAGTCAGATAATCTATTTAATTTAGCAGGAAAGCGAGGATTCTTTTTTCCTTCTGCAGAAATTTATGGAAGTAAAGCCGGTTTCTGGACTTATGGCCATTTAGGAACTTTAATGAAAAGAAAATGGGAAAATCTTTGGAGAAATTTCTTTCTTAAATTAGGTGAAAATTATTTTGAAATAGAAGATTGTAATATTTTACCAAGAGAAGTATTTCAAAGTTCTGGACATTTACAACATTTTAATGATCCTATTGTTGAAAGTGTAAAAAGCAAAGAAAAATTTAGAGCTGATGAATTAATTGAAGAGAAAACAGGAATAAAAGCTGAGGAATTTGATGCTGGTCAATTAGATGCTTTAATTAAAAAACATAATATCAAGGCTCCAAATGGAGAAAATTTAGGTAAAGTTCAAATGTTCAATATGATGTTTGATCTAAAAGTTGGTGCTTTTGGTAAGGATATTATGATGTTAAGGCCTGAAACAGCCCAAAGTGCTTATTTATCTTTCAAAAGAGAATTTAATGCTTTAAGAGAGAAATTACCATTTGGTTTAGCTGTCGTAGGGAAAGCATTTAGAAATGAAATAAGTCCAAGACAAGGATTTTATAGATTAAGGGAATTTACTCAAGCAGAACTTCAAATATTCTTTAATGAAAATGAAATGGATAAATGTAAGGATTGGGATTTAGTTAAAAAATATAAAATAAAAATAAATGATAAAAAAATTTTAGCAAGTAAACTGAAACTGCCTAAGTTTTATGTTTATCATATGGTTCAAATTCAGAAATTTTATTTGGATTTGTTAAAAATACCTAAAGATAAATTTAGATTTAGAGAGCTTAATGAAAAAGAAAAAGCATTCTATAATAAAATACATTATGATATTGAATTAAAACTTGATAGTTTGAAAGGATGGAAAGAGGTTGCTGGTTTACATTATAGAACTGATTATGATTTAACTAACCATCAAAAAGGAAGTAAAGAAAAATTAGAAGTTAATATTGATGGTAAAAAAATAATTCCTCATGTTTTAGAATTAAGTTTTGGTGTTGATAGAAATGTTTGGGGATTAATTGATATTTTTTATAAAGAAGAAAAAGAAAGAACTTTATTTAATTTTAATAAGAATGTAGCTCCTGTAGAAGTTGCTGTTTTTCCATTAGTTAACAAAGATAAATTACCAGATAAAGCAATGGAAGTTTATGATTTATTGAAAGATGATTTTGGTGTTTTCTATGATTGTAAAGGAAGTATTGGAAGAATGTATAGAAGAATGGATGAAGTTGGATGTTTAGCTATGATTACAATTGATCATGAAACTTTGAAAAATAAAACTGTAACCTTAAGAGATAGGGATAGTATGAAACAGATAAGAGTTAAAATAAATAAATTAAAAGATGTTCTTGATAAATTCTTAGATGGAGAAAAGTTAAGTAAATTGGGAAAAGTGATTTAATTCATAACATTTATAAATCTAAATTTTATAGAAATTCTCTGTAGGCTAGACTGGCAGGATAGCCCTCTGCTGTAACCTTAAACGGGCTTTATGAAGGGGTTGAAGTTCAGGAAGCGATATATTATTTGGTTAATAGTCTTGATCCGGACGTTGACGTCTTGTCCTGTAGGATTGGTTTTTTTGAAAACCGAGTCAGACCTTGACGGGAGCAGCTCTAATCATGATCATCAGTGCTTATAGGGTCGCAGGATTGAGAAAGGATTGAGGTCGCTGTTGGTTAAATTTTATGTTCATTCTTGGACATGCCTACACTCATAATAAAAAAATTAAAAAGAAGAAGAAGTTAAAATTGTTGATTTGTAATCATTTGGCCTTATTCTTGAAGTGTTACCTACAAGATATTTTACGTTAGACCTTTCTGCTGCTACTGCTACATCCCTATCAACAACGCCATCAAAGATTATTGCATAAACACTACCTACGTTTTTAATTGTAGATATTAATTCAGAAGTTGGTACTTTTCCAAGAACATTCAATTTCTCATCAAGCAAATAAGCCCCTCTAGTACCTACTAAATCTTCTTGTAATTCCTTGAATTTTTTAGTTTCTGCACTTGATAATTTACTAGTGCTTCTGTTATTAGGTCTATTGTAAGGTCTACTATTTTGAGGTCTTCTTTGTGATGGATGCATAGAAATCTGTTTTTCTGGTTGTGCGGAAGCTAATTCTAATTTAACTTGTTCTATTGTTATTTTACTCCTTAATGCTTTATGAATTTCTTTTTTAGTTAACTCTTCTACTTCTTTCCCATCAGGAGCTCTTATAACATGATCTAATTCAACACCAGCGTTAATTAGACCTCTAATTATTAGATTTCCGCCTCTATCTCCATCTACAAATAATGTAATGGCTTTTTTCTTTCCTAGAATTTTTATTGTATCTGGGATTGATGTTCCATTTAATGCTATTGAGTTTTTAATACCATTTTTAAGTAAATTTAGAACATCTGCTCTTCCTTCTACAACAACTATTTCTTCAGATTCTTCTATTCCAGGACCTGCTGCAAGTCTTTCTTTTCCATATTCGGTTATTTCCATCATTCTTACTGATTGGGCAACTTGGTCTGTAATTTCTTGGCTATCTGGCAAAACCTTACTTGTTAACTCTCTTAGTAAATCTTTAGCTCTATCAATAACTTGATTTCTTTTAGAAATTCTCACATCCTCTATATTCACTACTTTAATCTTTGATTCACAAGGACCTATTCTTTGAATAGTTTCTAGAGCAGCACCTATAATTGCAGTTTCTGCTTTATCTAATGAACTAGGAACTATAATTTCTCCATCTGATTTACCTAATTTTGTCTCTATTTTAACTTCTATTCTTCCTATTCTACCTGATCTTTGCAGTTCTCTAAGCTCTAATTCTGAGCCTAGTAAACCTTCTGTTTGTCCAAATATTGCTCCTATGACATCAGGTCTGTCAACAACACCATCAATATGGATTTGAGCATGAACTGTGTATTTAGCACTTACAGGGCTAATTTTTCCCATTTTATCCTCCTATAGAATAAGCTTAACTAGGTAAAATCACTGCATTTTATTCTGTTTTTCCATTTTTAAAGTAATATAGTGATTATTTGATAATAATAAACCCAATGTTAAGTTTATTCAATATTTTTGATTATTATTAATGTAGCCCGCAACACTAACTCCCAAGCTCATAGCATTGGCATTGCCGCACTCCATTGAGTATTCTCATGGCGGGCTAAAATTAGTAAGAAATTAAGGTATATAAACCTTACTGAAATTTAGTTATATTTAGATAAGATTTTAACTCATTATATAAATCATAAGTATCATCTTTTAAGTTTGATTCGTGCTTTGAGGCAGCATCACTGACAAATCTGCTATATATTGTTTTAAAAAACTTAAGCAGAGGTTTTTCCTCATATCCTCCTTCATAATCATGTTCTAACCAAGATTCAATTTTAATTTGTAAATCTGCTTCAATTAATTTCTTGTTTTTTATCTTAACTTCCTTCATATTTCCTGCAGTTATAATTATGTTCATGTAATTTTGATAATAATCATCAACTTCTTTTTGATTAAATAGGTTATATTTTAGATTCTTACCTTTTGCTGTGTATTCTTTTTCTTGAACGGAATATTTTTTCTTTTCTAAGTATTTTTTGATAATATTTCCTATTTCTTTAATATCTATTATTCCACTGTGATTTAGAAATAAGTCTCTTACCACATAATCAAATTCTGCCATATATTTAGAATATTTTATTTATTTAATAATGTTTTGTTTAATAAGATCTTAATGTTAAAAAATCTTTGATTAATTTATGTAAACCATAAGCTGCGTTATATAAATCTCTTAAATGATTATCAACTCTTCCTTTAATCAAGAAATTCTGATACATTTTTTGTAAGAATCCTTGTTTTTCCCATTTTCCTCCACCAACATCTAACCAAGATGTAATTCTGATTTCTATATCTGCTTTGTTAAGTTTTCTTTTTTTATTATTATAAGGAACTTCTACGTCTGTCATTCCAAGAATTAAAATACTTATGTCAATATTATATTTAAAAAAATCACTTCTTGGAACTTCTGCATGCCAAAGAATTTCAATTGTTTTCCTCCTGGCTTTGACTTTTCGACATATTTTTTCTCTAATGTTTTTTCATTAAACATCTTTTTGTCTTCAAGAAATTCTTTGATAACTTTATATAATTCTGCAAAGTCAAATAAACCAACCCATTTTATTTTTAGATCTTTAGCTACAAATATTTTTTCCATTTTATATTTTAAAACCAATTAGTTCCTTTAACAAAGAAATATATTCGTCTTGTTCTTCTTTTAATTTACCCCAATAATTTTCTATCTTAGGTTTCATTAATGTTTTATTAAAAATATTAAATAAAAATGGTTTTTTGAATTCATTTTTATGATCAATTAATAAATAAGTATAAACTCTAATTCTAAAATTTCCATCATAATTTCCATTTAAGCTATTAATTTCTTTGCCTATAATTGAAGTTTCTATAAAGAATTTGAAATAACCAGTTACTTCTCTTTCAGCAACCCATTTTACTGTTAATTCATTTCCGTATGATTTATTTTTCTCTGTATGTTCTTTTTCTGTAAAATCATAATTTCTATCATCAAACCAAGGCTTTGCATTTTTGTATAGTTTATCAAGATTTATAGTTCCTTTATAATTTATCATGAACCCTTGTTTAGGACTAATAAACTCTTTTGTTTCCATCACTTTTAAAACCGTTTTAGAATTTAATAATGTTTTGGTTAATACCTACATGCGCCACATAATGATTTTTTATTTTCTTTGTAAATAGGCCCATATGAACCACATTTTTCACAATATCCTAAATTATGAACTTCTCCTTCTTCTGGTTTTTCGTAGCCTATTCTATCTAAAATATGAGCATTGCCAGTAAAAAACCTGAATTGTTGCCGAATGACGAATTTTGCGTTTAGAGTGAAAAATAAAAATTTAGGATAGAGCTGATTAGATCTAATTCTTGGAGCGTTATAACTAAAAGGCAAGCCATGCCACTCTATTCCGACGAAATGTGTAATGCCTGCGGTAGCACCAGTACCGGCAATCAATATGTCATTCTCAAGTAAAGACAGTTTCTTCGTTTCCTCGGTTTC
>JAIOTD010000019.1 GCA_021107205.1 archaeon
CCCACTGCTTAATATTTTCTTTTCTATTTTTTTGCTGTCTTGTGATTATTCTTTTCATAATATATTCTCTCAATTAACCTATAAAAACTTTTTCAATAAAGCTCTCGCCACTTTATTAAAAAAAAAGAAAAAGGAAAAAAAATAAAATTTTGTTTTTTAGATTTTACTTATGCAGCTACAACATCCGAAGAAGTTGTACCAGTATATTTCTTACCAGCAGTAGTGTCAATTGTGTTTCCTATCAAAGCTAATTGTGCATTTGTAGTGTCTGCAGCATTGTAACCTGCAACTAATAATGCAATCTTGCTAGTTGAGTAAGGACTTGTAAAACTTTGGATTATGTACTTTCCAGCACCTGCTCCAGTTTTTTCTGTCCATTCAGCTTCACAATAAGCCACACCACCAAGTAAATTAGCCGCAACAGCATTAATACAACTTCCACCAACAACAATCAAGTTCTTTGAACTCATTGAGCTTATATCACTATCTAAAACCTTAACATTACCAAGTGCAGTTGTTGTTCCGTCTCCTGTTGAAAGCACAGCACCAGATTCAGCTATAACAACAGTTCCATATGCTTGACCACCATGATAAACAATCTTTGCATTATCTGGATTCGCACCACTATCATATTCAACATAAGTTCCAAGTTCTCCTTTTACATATGCTAAATAAAGATTATCATTAGATTGATCTTCCCAATAATTAGCTCCTGAAAATGTAGTTTTCATACTTGAATCAATACTACTTACTTGAACATCGTGATCTGATTCAAATCCAAGAGTAATGTTTATATCTTCACCACCAGCTAATGTTCCATCTCTATTTTCTGATTCCATATAAAGTACATAGTTACCGTTAGATATATTATTAGCTGTTGACATATTTATTTCAGGGGATGTTCTTCCTGTTGTGACATTCCATCTAGTCAAATTACATTGAGCAGCTGAATGTTGACAATCCATTGGTAAATATATCATTAAACCTTCTTTAGTTATTATTCTATCTACATATGTACTAGCACCACCTGCACCAGCAGAACCTCCCATTGAGATATTAAGATAATCATCTTCTGCATATGTGTTAAGGTAGAATGTTGTATCTCCAATATTAAAACTTGTAGTATTCTTTATATTTGTTGCCAAATCTGCACCAGTAATTGCATCTCTAAAGTCAACTCCAGTATCATCATCATCATCAGATATTTCTACTAAATAAGATTCTCCTGTAGAAGATCTATCCCAATAAGTAGCTACAAAATATTGATGTCCTGTATTATTAGTTCCTAAATCCATAATAAAACCTGGACCTGCAGTACTATTAGTTATAATTCCTTCACCATCACCATTACCTCCAACAAATTGAAATCCACTACTTCCATTAGTTCCTAAAATAGGAATTGTTGTTGTTCCTGACTTTATTGTAAAAGTTAGTTCAAGAGCATCTGATGATTTTCCTTCTATTAATACTTCTTCTTGTGTATCTGTTACTAATGCTCCTCCAGATAATTTAACAGAACCAAATCCAGGCATTTCTAAATCTGAAGTTTCTGTTATAAATACATCTTCATCTGCAATCCATTCTAATTTAATCTTATTCAATTTTATCGGATTTGAAGATGTATATTCAATATGTCCATACAGTTTTTTAACAATAACATCATTTATTTCAACTTGTTTAGTACTATCTATTTTGAACTTTTCAGCTCCAAGATAAAATTCACAAGACATTATTTCTGTTGTAGCACCAATAGCATAATCAACTTCTGTAACACCGATTTCTAAACCACTAATTGGTTCATCAGTTGCACCATCTGCTAATTTACTTGTTTCTACACCATCTACTTTAAATTTACAAGTTGAACTATCTACATATGTAACTTCAACAGTGTGTTCAATACCTTCCACGGTATAAGTTCCTGTTTCTTGAAAGTTAAGAGTATCTTTTATAGAACCTCTCATAAAAGTCATTTCAGCCCGCGTAGCATTTTTAGCATCTACAATTTCATAAGTTTTACCTAATATTTCAATTGTAGTATCTTCAAAATCAGTCCAATCTGTTGTAGCACCATCATCTTCTGCAGATGTAGTAAAATCTAAAGTATAGTTAAGTACTGGCTTACCTTTTGCAATCCTTATACCTAATGAAGGCTGTTTACTATTATAGTCTGAATCTTGGAAAAAAGCATATTCTAATCGAGTATCAAGATCTATTTTCTGATCATATGCATAAGCAGTATTTTCAGAATTTGAATAAGATCCACTTTTCAAAATAATACCCATATCATCTCCATCAATTGCAACACTTTTTATTGTAGTTAAATTATCTCCAATATTCAACTTATTAGTTCCTGTTTCAAATTTTACATTTTCTCCAGTAACTGTTGTAGTACCTCCTGTTGAAGGCATAGCACTATTAAGGTTTGCTTGAATATTTCCAACAGCAACTTCATCAGAAGACGCTGCACCAGCACCATATACAATTGCTACATCTGCTGTACTTCCACTCACAAAAGGTAAGGGATAATTAGCAGCAGCAGCAACACCCATAGTCATACCTAACATTAATGCACTACTCATAATCGCTGACACTTTTTTAAAATTAATCATTTATTTTTTTACCTCCTTTCAATATATTATAATATCGTCTAGGACAATATTGGCTTGTCTTAATTTGATGATATAGGGAAAATCATCTCACCTCAGACAATAGTATTCTAATCTCCCTATTAGAACACCTTTACCGGTAATATAGATTAATCCTATTTCTTTTAAAAAGCTTACTCTGTGATTCCTCCTAATTTCTACTAAAAACCCTTGTTTTATAGGTTTTACTTATAAGTATTGCGTTGTCACTATTGTATTAACACACCTCTTCTTTTACCATTAAACAAAACATTTATTAACATAGGGTAATTAATTATAATATATATTAGAATATAATATATAATTAAAAAACATATGTTGCATATATATAACAAAAAATAACCCCTATTTTTTAGATGGCAAAAAAAGAAAAAACAAAGACAAGAGAGATAACAATAACAGAAACAAAAGGAGCTTTTTCTATATTTGGAAAAGGAAAAAAGGATTATGATTTTTCTGGGGTTTTAGCACTAAGACAGCTACTTAGTAATGAAAAAGCCCGTATATTATATGTTATTAAAACTGAGAAACCAAGGTCTATCTATGATTTAGCAAAGAAATTAGGAAGAGGCTTTAAATCTGTTAATGATGATATTAAACTTTTAGAAAGATTTGGATTTATAGATTTAATAGCAGAAAAAACAAAAAACCGAAAAAGATATCGCCCAGAAATCGTAATTGATACGGTTATAATTAATCTTAAAATTTAATAATAAACAGCAAAAGTTAATTCTGCATCTGATTGTTCCCTAAATTTATAATTTTGCGTAAACTCTCCTTTTTCTAAATTAATTATCTCTTTATCTCCATCAACAATCTTAAAATTATAACCTTTAATCACACTACCTTCTTCTACAATCCAACTTTCTTCTAAAATTCCTTTTAATTCTGTTTTTAAAATATCACAATTCTCATCATAGTTTTTACATTCTCTAATCAAATCTCTTACATCTACATTATCTTCAATAGTATAATACAAAACCGACTGAATAAAATTATCAATTTCATAACTCTTAATTACATCTGGTTCATCTTCTCGCAAAGAAAAACTCAAGAACACTAAAAGGATTACAGCAATTATCACAACTATCAAAGCAAACCCAACCATTTCTTCCTGAGCACGACGATTCATTGTTGAACCTCCCAACTAACAAATAATTTAGCAATCTCACATTTATCATAAACTTTATCTTCTAATTGTTCTATTCGACACAAGCTAACAAAATTCGATTTGTAATTCCAATTTTCCGAACCATCAGAATAAACTTCAATCACATTGCAATCAGGATAATTATTCTCAGTACATTTCACTTCTCCATTTAAAACCGGATAAATTCTCTTAATCTTAATTTCATTAACTCCCCAAAATCCCTTATACTCTTCGCTGTCTTTCAAAATCATAACTTTGTCAGCGTCAATACAATTACTTTTTCCCGAATACAAATCCCCACAAGAGAACTCTGGAGTATCAGCTAATTTATCAACCAACAACATTGCATTTTCTTCTCCAAGAATATTCGCTCTCTCACTCAACCCAGATGTCTTAACAGAAATAATAAATAAACCAACAAAAGCAAAAAGCAAAGTAATTGCTATTAACATAAACGCCATTTGCTGTATTTTTATTTGTCCTCTTACCATAGCCAACATTAGATCG
>JAIOTD010000043.1 GCA_021107205.1 archaeon
ATTAGACAATTTGTCTAAACTACTAAAGATTTCTATAGGCGCATTAATGACTATAATTTTATCAACATCATATTTTTGAGCTAAATATAAAGTTAAAACACCACCCATACTATAACCTGCAACATAAACTTTTTCATGATTACTAGTTAAATTTTGATAAGATTTATCTACATCCCTAGTCCATTCTTCCCAATTTCTATTTTGTAAATCTCTAATACTTGTTCCATGACCTTTTAACAAAGGACAATAAACAGTATAATTTTTTTCTAAAAAACCTTCAGACATTTCTTTCATAGATAAACAATTAGATGTAAAACCATGTATAACTAAAACAGCTCTACCATTATTCCCTTCTTGATAAAAACTTCCAGTATCTAATATAATTCCATTTTCATCCCTTTCATAATTAGAATCTATAGCAGTAACAGCAAAATCATTCATTAATCTACTCAATAAGATAGCAAAAAATAATATTAAAGTCCAAACTAAAAACTTTTTTAACCTCTTTTTCATATATTTTATAGAATATATTTGATTATTTAAATTTATTCAATATTTATTCTACCTTCACCACCATGAGAAGAAGGACATGTTGAAGATCCGCAAGGGTTACTTGATGATGTATAACCAGAACCCCCATTAACAGTTACTAATTCTTGACCTGTTATGGAATCTTTTTTAATATATATACTTCCTCCACTCCCACCAGCACCACAACCGTCTGCAGGACTTGCACTTCCCCCATTATTACCATTAGATCTAACGTTTCCTTGAATGTCTATATCCGAAGCATAAATCATAATTATTCCTCCGCCATTTCCCCCAATTCCAACACTTCCACTGGATTGTTTCCCTCCAGATCCACCACCAGAACCAAAATATATTTTATTTAGATTTGCAGAACCATAGGTAGATCCACCATCATAAAATCCTGTATTTGATAGAGCAGGACAATAAGTACCATGACCTCCGGCTAATCTCACACCATCAGTACCATATCCTCCTCCAGTTCCTCCACCACCCCAAGTTACACCATCAGTACCATATCTTCCACCAGCACCTCCGCCATTATTACCTGATTGATCTAAATCTTCTATATAAATATTAGAAAAAGATTCTCCCCAATATCCATCATGATCATTTGTTGTTTGAGCTATTCCTCCTCTAAAACCCACACCATTTACATCTATATTACCATTAACAGTTACAGTTCCTGTAGCTCTAAATACAACTATACCTCCTGTTTGACCATTCCATGAAGAAGCAAATATTGAACGTCCTGCATTAATAGTTACATCTGTATATTGTGGAACTCTAATCATTTGAGTAACTTTTGGATTAGCAGAATTAAAAACACCAGAATAATAATTATTTTGTAAATTAGAAGTTAAAGTTATTTGATTTGCATTTATAGAATCTATTGTCTTAAATTCATAAGTACCTGCAATT
Source organism: archaeon (assembly GCA_021107205.1). Taxonomy (GTDB): domain Archaea; phylum Nanobdellota; class Nanobdellia; order SCGC-AAA011-G17; family GW2011-AR20; genus JAIOTD01. The sequence continues at coordinate 1,450 of JAIOTD010000043.1, forward strand.
TCTTCAGAAGCACCCTGAATTTGAATTATTAATATTTCATCATCTTCAGAAAAATCAGCAGCGTTAGCAACATTAATTATTGAATTTCCAGAAGTTTCATCTCCTATTAAATAAGTATCATCATTTATTATAGTATTAATTGATATTGTTCTTTCTCCATCACTACCATCCCCATAATTATTACTAGAACCACTACCACTATTTTCTTGGAATTTTCCACTTCCTGTAGCAGTATGATCAATAGTACTAATAACTTTATTATAACTAACTCCAAATTCTAAACTTCCTGTATTTCCTTGGGTATCGCAAGTAAAAACATTTTGTTTTCCTTCCACAACACCTGCAGGAGGATCTGAACACGTGACTTCTACACCACTTATTTTAACTTCATCAATACTAACATCTCTTACAGCATTAGGAACATTCAATCCTAAATACAAATTATTACCATCTAAAGAAATTTCACAAGTAAAAGGAGAATCAATATTGCAAACATCAGGAGTTTTAGGATCAAATACACCTAAATAAAATAAAGCAGCTAATACCATCAAAACTATAAGAACAGCCCAGCCATAAGTCAATAAAAACTCCATAGCTGTCTGACCTCTTTTTAACATAGTTTTAAGAACAAAATTTATTATTTAAATCTTACTTTATCAAATCAAATAATTCTTTTCCAGAAATTCTTCCTTTATATTCTTTCATTAAAAGTCCCATAATTGCCTTATCACTTAATTTTCTATTTTTCAATTTCTTAATTTCTTTTTTAACAGCATCCATATTTATTTTTTTATATTTATTAAAAATAATTTTTTTACCCTTACTTAAATCTAAAAGAACATCTTCAACTGCAAATTCATTTATATCTCCTTTATTCAAATAATCTAAAACTAAATCCAAGTAATCATCAACATTTATTTTATGTCTGGATTTAAAATCTTTTTTTACATCAACTAAAACTTTAGCTATTAATTTAGAATCTAACTTTTTATATTTTTTTAAATAATCTTCAAAATTAATTTTACTCAATTCCTTAGAAACATCTCTTCTTAAATCATATTTCTTAACTAATTCTTTTTCTTTATCAATTATTAAGTTAATATCTTGTAATTCTTTAATATAATCTTTAGTTAATATAATTGGATGATCTGTTTCAGGATACATTCTTGCAGAACCTGGCATAGGTCTTAAGAACTTACTTGTAAAATCTTTATTGATGTTTCTAACTTCCTTTTCAACTTTTTTTAATTTTAATTGTCTTTCAATTTCTTTTTCACATATTTTAGGAATATTTCTTAAATCCTGAACTCCTTTCAATTCAGTTCTTGCACCTTTTTTTATACTTAAATTTAAATCTTGCCTTATAGTTCCTAAACCAGATTTAAATTTCCCAGTTGATTTTAATAACATACCAATATATTCTGCAACATCTTTAGCTTCTTCAGGACTAAAAATATCAGGATCTGTAGTAATCTCAATTAAAGGAATTCCTAATCTATCTAATCTATAAACAACATGATCTTTTTCAGTTTTAATTTCTCTTGCAGCATCTTCTTCCAAACAAATATTTTGAATTCCAATTTTTTTACCATTAACTGTTATACTTCCACCATGTGCTATTAACATAGTTCTTTGAAATCCAGAAGTATTACTATAATTAATAACTTGTTTCCTCATCACTTGTACATCATCAACAATATCAGAACCACAAAATTTAGCTATTTCTAAAACAGTTTTTAATGCATCTTCATTAACTTTATGTATTGGTTCTTCATCAAGTTCAACTAAACAAGCATTATGTTTACTATACTCATAAACTGCAAATCTTTTTCTTTTAGCTTCATATTCAGCTGCAACATCTTTTTCTTCTAATTCAGATTCAACAGCTCTTAACTCCCTTTTAACTCTTAAATAAACATCATTACCTAATTTACTTGGACAATTACAGAATAATTTATTAGAATCAATTTGTCTATGAATTTCTAAACCTATTTTTAATCTTATTTTATTATAGTCTTGCATTACATTAAATGATAATTTTTAGAATATAAACTTTTTCATCTTAGAAATCTTTATATATTTTTTCTACTACCAATTTACTAAAAAGAGAGGCGATAATAGAAATCGCTAAGGGGGTTTTTTATATATTATGGGTTTTGTTCAAAGAACATTAGTAACTTTGCTAAGCATGCTTTTTTTAGCTAATATAGCCAGAGCTGATCAAAACCTTAATTCTGTTAGAGAAGTATTGGATAGCGATTATGGTTTACAATTTCAAGAACATACTTTAATGGATGTAGATACTACTGGCGATGGTTTTCCAGATATAACTTTAGATTTGCCTCTTTTTAATCCAATGGTTCCAAGATTCTTTGGTGGTGCTATATTAAAGCCCACATATCCAGAATATTCTTCAGGAATTACTCAAGCACTTAATACTTTTAATATAGGTGTTGCTACAGTAATGAATTACGATTCAGTTCAATTTGATTCAACTCAAATAGATAGTTCTGCAGCAGCAATAAATTACATTTTTACAGGAACACCTACAGATCCTATTTCACCAACAATCCCAAATAATTATTCATTAGGACAAAATTATCCAAATCCTTTTAATTCATCAACAACAATACCTTACCACATTCCATTACATGCAAATAATTCTTCTATTGAAATAACAAATATGTTAGGTCAAACAGTAACAGAAATTCCTATTTTTTCTGGACAAACATCAACAACATTTAATGGCTCTGAATTTTCATCAGGAGTTTATTTTTATCAATTAGAAGCAACAGAACCAAAAAAAATGGTGTTAACAAAATGATATTGGGGGTAATATTATGAAAAAAAATAAATTAACAATTTTTAGTGCTTTATTAATTATATTTTTTGTAATTAATTTAAATTTAGCACATGCTATTTCTTTAGACGCTAATGAATTACCAGCTAACACAATAATAGAACAAATTTCTACAGTAGTTCCCGGACAAAATCCTTTTGTACCAACATTACCTGTAATTACAACTTTTGAACCTCAGGATTTTAATAATAATTTAGATGAAATAATGATTAATGAAGAAATGCCTAATATTTATTATGTTCTTGCTCAACCAATAGAATTAATTCAAGAAAGACCAAGAATAATTTCTGAAGATAGAGATCCAATAAGAAATGAAGGTAAAGGAAGAACTCTTGTAGATGATGGAGATTTAATAAGTAACAGACAACCAATAAATCCCATAAATCCAACATTAGATCCTGAAATAAGCATAAGAGATTTAATAGATGATAGAGAACATATAAATCCAATTACTCCAGAATATGTTAACATGTTTGAAAGATCTGATTTAACACCAACACAAGATTCTCAATTTAGATCTGCTGTTGAATCCAATGGTGGTGTTGTATTAGAAAAAATGGAAAATGTTCCAGCAGCATATGTAGTAGCTTTTGAAGAACAAGAAGATGCAGAATCTTTCAAAAATAATCCAATGGTTTTTAGATTATTTTATGAATCTTATTTTACACCCCAATTATATCAGAGTAGACCTTTAATTAATGCAGATATTGCAACTCAAGATTTTAATAGTGGGGAAGGAGTTAAAATTGCAATCATAGATACAGGTATAGATTCTTCTGCAAACGGATTTGATACTGGAATGAATGGTGCTAATGGTCCAATAAGTAGAGTTTCAGATGGCCATTTCTTTGGAGGAGAACTTGGTTATTTCTTAAATCAAGAAGCTTTAGTTATGCAACCTTGGCAAGATGAAATAATAATACCTTTTGAAATTCCAGAAGATTACACAGGTCCAATAAACGCAGAATTAGTTTTTATAAATTACTTTGATTATAATGACGATAATACGGAAGGTGGATTAGAAACTATGATAGGTCCTGATTTGGATTTGTATATTGTAAGACCTTCTTGGAATAATAATGTAGAAATGAGTATACCTATTGCTTCATCTACAAGAGATACTTGGGAAAATTTTACAGAGGAAATTTATCTGGAAGAACTTAATCCAGGAAAATATCATTTAATAGTTGAAAAAAGACCAGGTACAAATTCCTATTACGAAAGAACATCAACATATTTTGATTCAGTAGTCCAAGAACCAATTAGATTTTCAGCTTATGTGGGAAAATATCCTAAATATATTCAGGGAGATGTTTATTCAACAATTCCTATATGGCCACAAGGTGCTATTCAAGGATTACCCGGAACTGATTATAAATTAGGAACATATACTTACAATGGAGAAGAATTTCAATTTGTTTTAAGTGATGCTGTTGAAGAATACAGACATGAGTCTTTAACTTTTATAACTTTAGGATATGGTTATGAATCTTTATCTATTGATTTAAATCACGATGGTTCTTTTGACGACTATCATTTAACTAGAAATATTAATTATTGGGGTGGAGGCTATTCAAATATGGACCATATGCGTACATTCTACGGGGCTACAGCACATAATTATTCAGCAGCTTATGATGAAGAAAGTGGAGAATGGTATTGGGATCATAGTTTATATGCAACAAATTATTTAGATCCTGAAAATGAATTTACTTTAGGGGTAATAATGCATGCAGAGAAATGGGATGGTTATTCTCCAGCAGGAACTTCAAGAGATTCAACTTACTTTAATGGTGAAAGAATTTTATTTACAGAATGGAATGGTTTCCATAATTTCTTCTATGGAAATAATGGAAGTAATGTATTTACTTTCAAAACACCATTTGATCACGCAAACCATGGAAGTCATGTGGCAGGAATAGCAGCAGGAGCAGGACAAGTTCCAGGAATTGCACCAGAAACATCACTATATGATGCTAAAGTATTTGGAGGAATTTACCATGGGAATATGATGAGGTGGGTTTGTTCTTTTAGAGTTGTAGATGACCCATCATCAGCAATCTATTGTCAATCTACAGAATCTACAGAATCTTTAGCAATGCAAAATGCTATTATTGGTGCTTATGAAAATGGAGCAGATGTGATAAGTATGAGCATAGGATCTACAGGACGTGACGGATGTTATGATTATTGGATATCTAATTTTGTACATGACTTTATAGAATTTTATGAAGTTCCAATAGTTTTATCAGCAGGAAATAGCGGTCCAGATTGGGGAACAATTTCTATTCCAGCTTGTGTTGAAAATGCGATTACTGTAGGAGCAACTCAAAGAGCAAGTGTATTTGAAGATGTAACATTAGCACCATACAGTTCAAGAGGCCCTGTTGATTACAGTAATGATGTAATAAAACCAGATGTAGTTGCACCAGGTGGAGATCCTTCCAGTGCACATATACTTGATGGATTTTGGTATTTTTATAATAATGGTATAGCATCTATAGAAGCAAAATCAAATATAGCATTTACAGGAACCTTTGACCAATATTTAAGTCAAAACAGATACCAAAAAATGTCAGGAACCTCAATGGCGGCACCACATGTTACAGGAATAATTGCTTTGATGTTAAGCGAAAATCCAGATTTGACACCGACAGAAATACAACAAATATTACATGAGTCTTCAAGATTACTAGAGAATGAAATAGAACCTAATAATGCATTTGGATACGGACTTGTAGACGCTTATGAAGCTGTTAGTTTAGCTTCTGAGCTATAATTTTTTCTTTTTTTTATATTCTTAATTTTTTACTAATACCTTCTTTATCAAAATACTTAATTGCTTTTTTATAATTTTCATTTATCTTTTCCCAGTTTACAACCTTCCACCAATTTTTTATGTATTCAGCCCTATTCCATAAATACTTAATATAGTAACTATGTTCCCAAACATCTAATGTTAAAATTGGAATTTTTCCTTCACTTAAAGGACAATCTTGATTTGCAGTACCCATAATTTCTAGCTCACCATTATTCATAACTAGCCAAGCCCATCCACTTCCAAATCTTGTTAAAGCAGCATTTGTAAATTCTTCTTTAAAATTATCAAAAGTTCTGAATTTATTTTTAATAGCTTCTGAAATTTCCCCTACAGGATCTGCACCATTTTTCTTTAACAATAACCAGAAAAATGAATGATTCCAATGTCCTCCCCCATTATTTTTAATAGCATTTCTAATATCTTCAGGGATTTTATTTAAATCTCTCAATAAATCACTTATTTTTATATTTTTCAAATCTTCATGTCCTTCCAATGCAGCATTTAATTTGTCTACATATGCTTGATGATGTTTAGTATAGTGTACCTCCATAGTTTCCTTGTCTATATATGGCTCTAAATCATCATATTCTATATTTAATTTTGGCAATTCATGTTTCATTTTAACTTCCAAGAAATTATAATATTAACAATAGTTAATTAATAGTATATAAATATTTGCTTTTAGAAACTTTTATAACTTAATAAATATAAATTAATTATATGAAATTAGCAAAAACTTTTTTAGCAATTGGAATTGCAATTTTATTTACTGTTTTTATAGCTTATAGCTTATTTACAATCTACGAACCCCCAAAATATTATGAAAGAGGAATGAATGAATGTTATGAACAATATGATTGTGATCAGTTTGTTGAAGAATGTCAAAACCTTACAGAAATTGATGAAGGAGAAATCCCCAGACCCAGTAAATATGATAATTGTTACAATGAAGCATTAAACAATCCCGAATATGTTTCTTGTTTAGAAAATGAAGATAAATGTGAAGAAAATTTCAATAAAACAACACCAAATTATAAACATGCTAAAATTAGTTTCTTTATTTTGTTAATAATAAGTATAATATCTATTGTAATTGGTATGAGATTAAAACACTTAGAAGGTATTGGCTCAGGATTTTTAGGTGGAGGAGTTTTACTAATTTTATGGGCATTAATGTACACAGGGGATTATTGGTTTACTTTGAGTAAATACATGAAACTTATTGCTCTTGGCTTAGTCTTAGTAATTTTAATTTATTTAGGATATAAAAGATTAGATAAGAAATAGTAAATATGAATAGCTTAGAATCTGGGGTTAAATCTATAATATTTAAAGGAACAGTTACAGATTGTAGTTTATTGTCTGGATATATTCATGAAGGTAGAAAATATTATCCAAGTTATATTGAACCTATGGAAAATGGTAACAGATTAAATATTGAAAATATATCCTTTATTGGTTATTACCAAATAACATTACAAAATGAAAATGAAGAAACCTTAATTTATGAACATTATGGAATACCTATTAAATTAGGTTCTTTGCAAGAAATTATAAAACCTATGTAAAAAAGAAACCTTTAAATTCTTAACTTTTATGAAAAAAAGCTATGACATACAAATCTCCACCAGTAGGAAATGAAATATCATGTGTAATGCATGGAATTAGTGATAAAACTTTAAATAATCCTAAATTTTTAAAAGAAACATTACTAAAAGCATTAGAAAAAGATAATTTCACAGTTTTAGGAGAATCTTCTCATGAATTTCAACCACAAGGTTACACAATGTTAGTTTTATTATCAGAATCTCATGCAACTATACATACATATCCAGAATATAATTCATTAGTTTTCCATCTTTACAGTTGTAGAAGTGATGATGATGGAGGAAACACTTTCAAATTCTTAAAAGAAAAATTAAAACCAAAAAAAGTAGAATTAATTGAAAGACCTATAAAAGTAACAGAAAGTAATCATCAGTAATTTATTTTAACCTTTTCTGAACAGCTTCGCTTCTAAGTTCTCTCAAAGCATCTCTAGCAATCCATCTTGATGATTTAGTATCTTGTTTTAGAATTTTCTCACCAACTTTAATACATTCTTTATTCAAATTCTTATTTCTTTTACCAATTTGTCTTAAAGCCCAATTAACAGCTTTCTTAACAAAATTTCTTTCATCATAAGCATTATTTATTATTAAAGGATAGAATTTTTTAAAATCTTTATCTTTTCTTTCTTTATCATGAACAGCTAAACAAGCCATTAAAACAAAACTAGTTCTTTTAACAAATTCTTTTTTGTTTTTTACATATTCAAATATTTTATCATCAACAAATTTAGTTTTATTTAATAAACCACCACAAGTCACATCACATATATCCCATGAATTAAAATTATTTACAAACTTATCAAATTGTTTTTCAGTTAATTTTTCAGGTTCCGCAATTATACTTGCTAATAATCTAATTTCATGAATATTAGTATCCCACAATTTCAAAGCTAAACTATGATTCTTTCCAATTTTTTTAGCAATTTTTCTTACATCGGTAAGACTAGCACCTAAAGCAGTTTCTGTATTAATTCCAAATCTAGCCATTCCCACCTTATTTCTTTTACTAGAATGCTTTTTTACTTCTTTAACAATCTTATTTAAGTCTGTAAAATCTTTCTGCAAATTTAACACCCACCTTTAAACCATTCATTTTTGCTCTAAAATATACAGGAAATAATAAAGGAGTCATAAAATGCCATTGACTCTCAAAAGCCTTCATCATGTCTATTTTTCTGTAAAATTCTTGTGTTATATCTTCATAAACAAC